>CAIVYX010000177.1 GCA_903910245.1 uncultured Opitutia bacterium
CATGGATAACATGAAGCCCAAGCTCATCACCAAGCAGGCGGTCATCATCGACCTCGTCCTGACGGTGGTCTTCTTCGTCTGGATCACCTCGATCCTCAAGAAGCACGTGCCTTGGGCCGAAGCCGGCCAGACCGCCGTCCTCCTGGGTGCCGCCTATTGTGGTCTCTGCCTCTCCGGCGTATTCTGGATGGCCCTTAACCTCTTCCGCGTGACCTTGGCCGACCAGATGCTCCAGAAGACGGTCGACGGTAAGCAGTCGAACTAAGCCGCCCTGCCCGCCTACTTGGCGGCCGGGACGACCAAATTCATCGCGGCTTCGACTTCCCGACGGAGTTCGTCGGCCACTTTCCGTTCCTGCTGATACTCCGCCCACAAGGCTGCGAGCTCTTCTGGCTTGGCCTCGGGAAATCGCTCAAGCCAGGCTCCGAAAGTGCGCCATGAATTATGAAAGACGGGGTTCTGCCGCAGAATCTCGCGACGTAGTCCCGCGAGCCGAGATTTTATGACGGCCTGCACCGCCGGCAGGTTACGATACTTAGGTAGGTCTTTGCCGGAAATGAGTTCGTCGCCCTGGCCGACGTCGAAGACGAAGCGAGAGATATCGTCGAGCGACTCCGCCGACTCATGCAGACCGAGGCTGACGGGGGCCCGGGAGAGGAGCAGCTCCGCGCGATGGACGAGCCACCATTCATCCGGAGACTTGCCCGCCGTCGCCAACAACTTAAGGACCGAATCCCCGCGCGCGGAGGCGATCAGCGCCTTCGCCTGCTCTGCCGGCGATCCGAGCGTCGGGCGCAAGGCGCGCCAGAAAAGGAAAGCCTCCCGCTCCGGCGCCTTGCCCGCCACGATCTCCGCCAAGGTGGAAGGAATCCCCTGCCGCCCTTCGCGATACCAGTGATCGTTCATCGACGGCCTTAGCTGCGCGAGCACCTCACAGGCCAAGGCCTGCCGCGCCCACGGCTCGCTCGCGTTCGCCGGCTTGCCGGCGACCAACGCGACACGCGCCAGCCAAGCACGGGCCGCCGCTTCGGCCGCACGGCCGGGAGCCTCTAGTCCATCACCCAGCCGAACGACGACGAGCACCGTGCCAGCAGTGACCCTCGTCTCAAGCGGAGCGAAGCCAGGAATATCCGCCACTTCGAGCCGCGCGAGCGGCGGTGGCGGCGGCGGGAGGTTAAGCGTGAATTCGAGATAACGCTGCAAGGCCACGCAATGCGCGGCCACGAAACTAATCTCCGTCACCTTCTCCCCGGCGACCAACGCAATGGGCGTGTCGTTCGTGAAGACTTGCGCCGGCACCGGCGGCACGGGCTCGGCCGCGGCCAACCATGCGCAGGCGGCCAGGAGGCTCACCATATCAGACGCCGCCGAAGTGGCCTTCGTCGACCTCCAGCGGTTCGCCGCCGGAAATATGCAGGGGTTCGCCCAGCGGAGACTGGTCGTTCTTCCAGACTTCGACGGTGGCAGGAGCCTCGGGGTCGGGCGAAATCCACTGCCAGCGTCCGATACCTAGGAAACTCATGGGGACGCCCTTATCCTGGCTCAGACCAGAGCCGGTGCCACGGACGAACGGCTTGTTGCCGATGCCGATCATCAGGTTGACGATGAGCGCGGTGCCCGTGCCGGCGGCAGTCGACTCAGGGGCGGAAGGGGCGACGGCCTCCTCTGCTTCAATCTCCTCGATGACCTCTTCCTCTTCCTCCTCTTCCTCTTCGGTCTCCGCAGGAGCGGAGGCCACCGGAGGGTTTACGCGAGCCTCACTCACCACCGCGCGGATGGCTTCAAGGGATGCTTCGACTTTATCGACGGACTTTTCGGCGGACTTGGCGGCCTTCTTGATCTCGTCGCGAACGGACTTCAGTTCGCCGGCGAGCGTCTGCGCAGCTTCGGCCTTCGCCTTGCCAGCGGCTTCGGCAGCCTCGTCGGCATCGGCGACCACGGCGCGGACGGTGGTGGCCAACGCATCAACCTTCTCGGTTAACTCGTCGATCGCGTCGGTGGACGGGGACGCGGCGGCTTCTTGCAACTTCTTCTCTAGCCCGGCGAGGGCGGCCTTCAGGGTGTTGATCTCGGCGGACGCGCGCTGGGCGACGGCCCCAGCGGCAGCCTCGGCGGCCTTCTGCGCGGACGTCTCCACCTCGGCGATACGACGGTTCAGGGCCTCGTTGCCGGCGCGGACGTTATCACGCTGGAGATCAATCTCCTCGGCGAGCTTGGCGCGGAGGCGGGCAGCCTCGGCCTGGCGCTCGGCCTTGCCCCCGCCGTCCTTCAGCACCGGAATCACCACGATCAGCGAGGCGGCCAGGATGGCGACCATGATCAGGAAGGTGTCCACGCCGTCGCGCTTATCCGGCATCACGAACAAGATCGCGATCACCGCGATGAGGTCGGCGGCGACCAGGAACCATTTTTCTTTGAGCAGTTTCTCGAGTTCGCGATTCATATTGGGGGTACGGGGTAAGGGGGGTGATCAGCGCGGGCGCTCGACGAAGCCGACCTTGCGGTTGACCTTAG
>CAIVYX010000178.1 GCA_903910245.1 uncultured Opitutia bacterium
ACCGCCCAGAACCACGGCTTCGCCTCGAAGCGCGAGGACCTCGAGCGCTGCGGCGCCATCGTCACGGAGGTGAACATGAACGACGACACTGTCTCTGGCCTGCGTCTCAAGGATAAGCCGGTCTTCTCCGTCCAGTATCACCCGGAAGCCGGCCCTGGCCCGAATGATGCGGATGTGCTCTTCGATCGGTTCTACGACCTGATCGCCAAGAGCAAGGCCGCCAAGTAAGCCCGACGTCATGGCTGCCCGACTCCTCGCAGCCCTTTGCCTCGCCCTCAGCCTAGCAGGTTGCGCCTCGTTGTCCCCGCGTTCCCCGGAGGAGGCCTTAGTGCAGCTCATCGAAGACGCCGTCGCCGGCCATTCGGCCTCGGATCAGTATCAGAACGTTAACCCCGTCGACGAGGACACCATCAAGCAGTTTGTCTTCGTCGAGGAGTGGCTCGACGTGAACGGCGAATCCGTCGTCGGCGTGCGTCCCGGCGCGACGCCCGTCGAAGGCTCGTTCCGTTTCACCCGTTCCGCTAATGGCCGCTCGACTTATCTTATTTCCTACGGTTGGCCCGGTCCGCAGGTGCGCTCACGCGTGCTCCGTCCTGCGCCCGGCTCGAAGATTATGCTTCTCGGGTGGTCGGACCTTCTCCCGTGGGAGCAGCTCGGCGCCGTCTGTGTGATCACGACGCCGCGCGAGATGGCCGATGAAGAGAATCACCCTTGTAAGCAGGCGTTCGTCTTTAAGGTTGAGGCGCCCCGCTGAGCGGAGGCCTCAGAGCTCGACCTGCATGCCCAGCTCGACCACGCGGCCGGGCGGCAGGTTGAAGTACGCCGTCGCCGAGAGGGCGTTGCGATTGAGTACTTCGAAAAGCTTTTCTTGGACGGCGTTGAGCGAGAAGCCGGTTGTCGCGCGGACGATCGTTTCGCGGCTGAGGAAGTAGGTGGTCTCCATCATGTTCGGCGTGATGCCGAGCTCTTTGTAGGCCGCTTCCAGGACCGGGAAGACATCCTGTTTCTCGCGAAAGCCGAACTTGCCCGTCACGCTTAGGACGGAAGGGAATTCCTCATGGCTATCAATCTTGCAGAACTTGGGTCCGCGGGTGTTGAAACTGATACGGTCGGACATCGGCACGATGGCGCGGTCTTCGTCGACTTTGAGGGATACCACGATGATGTGGTCGTGGAGGGCCTTGTTGTGCTTGAGGTTGTGGGCGAGGGCCATCGGCACCGACTTGGTCGAGCCAGTCATATAGACGGCGGTCCCCTTGACGCGGCTCAGCTTGCCCGCGATGAAGCGGTCCTCGACGCTATCGAGGAAGTTCTCGAAGTCTCCGGTGCTTTCGCCTTCGCTCATCTTTTCCTTCATCACCAGGCGGCCCTTGTTCCAGACGGCCATGATATAGTAGACCAAAAAGCCCGCGGCGAGCGGGAGCCAGCCGTTCTCGAGGATTTTCGGAAAATTGGACGCCACGAAGATGACCTCGAGCACGATGACAGGGGCGACAAAGACGTAGGCCGTGAGGGAAGGAATCTTAAAGCGTTGGCGGAGGTACTGGCCGAAGAGGATTGTTGTAATCAACATCGTCAGGCTCACGGCCATCCCGTAAGCGCTCGCGAGGTGTTCCGAAGACTTGTACTGGAGGACGAGCGTGATCGACCCGAGCATGAGCAGCCAGTTGATGATAGGAATGTAGATCTGGCCGGATTCCTGATCCGAGGTCCGTTCAACGCGCATACGCGGCAGGTAGTTCAGCTGGATGGCCTGCATCGTGGTCGAGAACGCTCCTGAAATCAGGGCCTGCGAGGCGATGATGGCCGCGAGAGTGGCGATAACGACGAGCGGAATCTGCGCCCAGTTCGGCGCCATGTTGAAGAAGGGATTGAAGCCGTGCGCAAATTCCGAGACCGGTCGGGAAAGCGCCCAGGCGCCTTGACCGAGGTAGTTGAGGATGAGGGCGGGGAAGACGATTAAGTACCAGCCAGCACGGATGGGCTTCTGTCCAAAGTGCCCCATGTCCGCGTACAAGGCCTCGGCGCCCGTGACAGAGAGGAAGACGGCGCTGAGGATGATCATCGCCAGTCCCGGATGCTCGATGAAGAAACCGATCGACTCGAGTGGGTTGAAAGCGTGGGCGATGACTGAGGCTTGGGCTGAGTTTTGGACCAAGGCGCCGATACCGGTGGCGGCGATACAGGCGAACCAAGCCAAGGTTATTGGTCCGAAATACATGCCGACCTTGCCAGAACCGCGTTTCTGGAGCGCGAAGACTCCGACGAGGATGACCGCGGCCATCACCGGGATAAAGATGGTCAGGAAGTGGTCGGAGAGTGGGCCTTTGAGGACTTCGTTGGCTTCCTTGATGCCTTCGAGCGCCGAGAGCACCGAGATCGCCGGCGTGATGACACCGTCCCCGAAGAGCAGGGCGGTGCCGAAGACGCCTAGAAGCACGAGCACGCTGCGGTGTTTGCGCTTGGTTTTCTCGTGGGTGAACTGCTCCGTCTTCTTGTCATCGGCTTTCTCCTTGGCCGATGCCAGGGAGACCAAGGTCATAATTCCCCCTTCGCCGTCTTCATTGGCCTCCATGATACAAAGGACGTATTTGACGGTCACCACGCAGATCAGGGACCAGATAATCATGGACACGGCCGGGACGACAATCTGCTCCAAACTGCCCCCGTTGCGAAGGCCGTTGCGCAGGCATTCCTTAAAGGCGTAAAGGGGGCTCGTGCCGATATCGCCGAAGACCACTCCAAGCGCGGCGATGATGGCCGCCATGGTGAGGGGTTTGACGGGTGCGGAGCCTTCAATAGGCTCCTGGGCGGGCTGGCTCATGGAGAGTTATTCACACTGACAAGTCCTGAGGGGTAATCAAAGCCAATCGGGAAGCGCTGGGGCTTGCTTTTTTGCCCTTAAATCGCATCTCCTGTCGTTCCCTTTCCCCGCTTTCCAAACAATAAGAACAATGAATATCATCCAAACAGTTATCAATCAATGTCTTGCACAGGCACCTGCTGGTGGTGCCGGCGAGCCGAGCCCTTGGCCGACTCTCATTATGATGGGTCTGATGATGGCGGGCATGTACTTCCTGCTCATCGCCCCCCAGCGCAAGCGCCAGAAGGAGCTCGAAAAGCTCCAGTCTGACCTCGCCGTGGGCGATAAGGTCTTGGCTGCTGGCGGCATCTACGGTCGCGTGGTCTCCATCAAGGAAGACCGGATCACCCTCGAGCTCGATTCCGGCCGACTGGTCGTCCACAAGTCCGCCATCATGGGCAAGGACGTCGACGCCGTCGTCCAGGCCTAAGGTCGTTCACCCCCATCCGACCCTGATACAATGACATCCAGGACCTGGTTCTGGAAGATTGCGGTTTCGCTCGTCGCCCTGGCTGTCGCCTGGTTCGAGTTCCACCCAATCGCTCCGATCCCTCTCGAACAGTTCGTGCCCGCGCAGGTCATCGCGCAGAAGCCCGAATTTGATAAGCTCCACGCCGAGGCCCTCGAGCGTGTGAAACACAATAAGGACGCCGCCGTCGCGGCCGACAAGAAGTCGGTCTCTTACTTCCAGGCGCTCCGTGACATCGGCGAAGGCCGCGGTCGTGCCGCCCCCGTCGACTTCCGCCCGTTCTTCTTCACCGAAGACCAAATCGTCCGCGAGCCCGATCAGACCAAGCGCAACGGTATTGTCCTTAAGCAGCTACTGGTTTCCTCCCAAGGTCGCCTCAAGCTCGGCCTCGACCTGCAGGGTGGGGTGTCCTTCACGCTCAAGGTCGACCCGACCGGGGCCGAGTCCGGCGAGAAGGGCGTGGGCGATAAGTCCAACGTTTCCGCCGCTGACATGGTCAATCAGGCCATCCAGGTCATGGAACAGCGCGTCAATCAGTTCGGCGTCGCCGAGCCGGTAATCCGCCCAGTTGGCGACCTCTCTCTCGAGGTCCAGCTCCCCGGTGAAGACGCCGCTAATAACCCCGACGTCATCGATGCACTGAAGAAGCCCGCGAAGCTCGAGTTCCGGCAGGTGCACCGCACCGAGCGCCCTTCCGAGACCGACCGCGAGCACGCGCTCCGTTCGCTCCCCGTCGACCCGACGCTCGGCGCCTCCTCCGCGATCTCGACGTACGAGGTGCTCACCCTCCGCGACGTCGACCGCAAGTCCGGTGAGATCCGAATCAACCGTTACTTTGTGAAGAAGGCCGCGGACGCCACCGGCAAAATCATCAAGGCTGCCTCCGGTCGCTCCGATGACGGTATTTCCTTCTACGTGGACATGAAGTTCACCGATGAAGGCTCTAAGAAGTTCGGTGACCTCACCGCCAAGATCGCCGAAGGGAACTCTCGCTCCGTCGGCCAGCTCGCCATCGTCCTCGACGGTAAGTTGCAGTCCGCACCGACCGTACGCGAAGCCATCCGTAGCACCGGCGCGACCATCACCGGTTCGTTCTCCCGCGAAGAGGCGGTCGAGCTCGCCAACGTGCTCAACAATCCTCTCGAGTTCCCGCTCATCACCCAAG
>CAIVYX010000179.1 GCA_903910245.1 uncultured Opitutia bacterium
GCAAGGACGAGGTAGGGGCAGCACCGCGTGCTGCCCTAGTTGCATCGGATTTCAGGTGGCGGCACTTGCGAGCTGCCTTCGGTAGGGCTGGCCATCCTTGGCCGGCCGCGGCCGAGCAAGGTAGGTCGGGCCTACCCCGAGACAAAACTCAAAGGGAAACCGGAGACCGGATGGTTTGAAATCTGGGAACGCTCACCTCTCCCAAACTTCAAACCGATACCCAAGATCCCCCTCGCGTCCCTCCTTCGACGAAACGAGTTTCGTGAAAACCTTCTGCCAGTCGGCCGGGAAGAAACGGTCGCCACCGAAGTCGCGGTCAATGCGCGTGATGTGCAAGCGTTCACAGAGCGGCAGGCCTTCGGCGTAAATGCGCTGGCCACCGGTGATCCACGTCGGCCCCTTCCACTGGTCCATGCGCTCAGCGATGACGATGGCCTCAGCCAAGGACGTTGCCTGCTCGGCGCCCGGGAAGGACTTGGCTGGATTCCTCGAGACGACCACCGTCCCGCGACCTGGCAGCGCCTTGCCCAGCTCGGCATAACAGGCCGTCCCTTCGATCATAATACCCCCAGCGGTCTGGTCCATGAACCAGGCCAAGTCCTCGGGAATATGCCAAGGAAGCCTGCCGCCCGAGCCGATGACCCCGTTACGGGCCACGGCGACGATGCAATGGAGGGCTTTTGGCACGGCCCAAAGGGATGTTAATAACCCCGCCGGAAGCAAGCACATGGGGACGGGCTTGGACTGATTGACACCCGCCGAAAGACTGGGGTAAGTTGCCCGAATGATTACCTGGCTCCAGAACGCCACCGGCAAGCACCACCGCATTATCTTCGGATTCCTGCTCGTGGTCATCGTGGTCTCCTTCGTCTTCTACGGGTTCGCCGGTCGCGGCGCCCTTAGTTCCGGTTCCAGCATGTACCAGGGAGTCGACCTCAATGACCCCTCCGTCCGTGCCCGCTTCCGTGATGCGACCTTCTTCGCCCAGATGACAGGTCAGCGCATGAACGAAAACGGCCTAGTCCAGCGCGTTGCCGAGCTCAGCCTCGCCAACTCCCTCGGCATCCCCTCCCCCTCCGTCGTCGAGATCCGCCGCTTCGCCCACGAGATGACCACCGCACCCGACGGCAAGAGTGCCGACGGCCTTAACAAGTTCGTGGAGTTCGCCGCCAAGCAGCTCAACGTTTCCGACGATGAGACCCGCGCCCGTTTTGAAGCTTACATCAAGGATACTTGGCGCATCCAGAAGGCGATCAGCACCCTCGCTGGCTCCGGCCACGCCACTTCCAGCCAGATCAAACGCATCCTTGATCGCGAACGTACCAAGTGGACCGTCGACGTTGCCACCTTCTCCGCCGCCAGCTTTAAGCCCGACATCAAGGTCGATGAAGCCAAGGTGAAGGAAGCCTTCACGGCCAATATCGAAAGCTATCGCCTGCCCCCGCAGGTCGCCGTCACGGCCGTCACCATCACCCCCTCCACCGTCGACACCGCTCCGGTCACGGACGACGAAATCATCAACATGGGTTATAATCAGGCCGAAAAGTTCAAGTTCGAGACCGGCAAGGTCAAGGAACAGGCCCTCGCCAAACGTGCCGAACTCGAGAAGTTCGTCCGTGCCGACCGGGCCATCACCAATCTTGCCGGCCAGATTTCCGATGAGCTCGCCGAGAAGTTTGCCATCGATACCGCCAAGGCCGACAGCAAGGAACTCGCCGCCTGGATCAAGGCCAAGAACGCCAAGGTCACCGTAATCCCCTCCTTCGAAGTCATCAATCCGCCCACCATCGCCAAGATCCCCGCCGAAGCCTTGCGCGTCGCTGGCGCGCTCGACGAAAAGGAGTGGCGCACCGAAGTCTACCGTTCCGAAGAAGGCGCCACTTTTATCCTCCTCAACGTACGCACGGCCGACCGCCTCCCGACTTACGACGAAGCCAAGCCCAAGGCTGTCGAGAACTGGAAGAAGTCCCAGCTCAACCGCTTACTCGCCGAAGAAGTCGCCAAGGTCGGCAAGACCCTCCAGGCCGACATCGCCGCCGGAAAGACCTTCACCGACAGCGCCAAGGCACATCAGCTCGCGTTGACCTCTCCCGCATCCTTCTCGATCTACTCCGTTCCGGAAGCCCTCAACGGCGTCAACGAGAACACTGGCCTCCTCATCGAAGCCGCCGGCGTCGGCAAGCTGACCTCCGCCATCCGCATCACCAATGGCGACTACGTTTTCATCCGTCCGGCCAAGAAGGATTTGACCGAGGAAAAGACTAATGCCGAGGAGGCCCGCATGTTCGCCCAGCGCGTCTCCCAGCGTAACGCCTACTTCACCGGTATCGGCCTCGTCCAAGACGTCGTCCCAGCCCCCGTCCAAGCCAAGTAAGAGAGTCCCAAGGCCCAC
>CAIVYX010000180.1 GCA_903910245.1 uncultured Opitutia bacterium
CGAGCCCATCGTAGGCCCGCTCATTGCGCATGATATCAATCCAAGCGCCCACGCAGCCGGTCTTGAAGTTGTCGTCATAGTGCTTGAAGAGCCGCTGCCCGGTGGCGGTGAGTTTATCCGGGTCGGTGAACTTCACTGGCGGGGCCCCAGTGCGGCCAGTTGTTCCCTTGTAGCGGGAACCGCCGATAATCACGTCGTCCTTCACGTTGGTCCAGACTCCGGAGTACATGAAGACATCGGCCGTCGGGAACTGCTTACGAATCTCGGACTCGACGCGATCGAGGTAACGGCCCATGGACTTCGAGGCGTCCATGAAGACCGCCACTTTGGTCGCGTTGATGCGGGCCCCCATGACGGGCTTACCGACGAAGTTGCGCATATTGCCGACGCCGACGCCCTTGCCCGCGCCGATACCCCCGCCGGAGCCACCGCCAAACCCTTTCGATGAGCTTCCGCTCAGTTTGGAAGCCAGCGAATCAATCGACAGTGCGTTCGACTTCAGGTCGGGCAGCACCACCTGCGCGTTGAGGTTCTTGGAGGAGATTCGGGAAACTTTCTTCGCGAGGGTCTTCTGTTTCTTCTGCTGGAGATTGTGCTCCAAAATCTTGGCGCGCTCGCCGGCTGCCCCGCCACCGGAGCCGGTGGCGATAAATTCCGGCTGCTTGGGATTCTTTTCGCTGATGTTAGCGACCACCCAGACGATCGCGATTGTCATCAACATGAGGTGGATGAACAGCGAAACGACCAAGCCCCGGATGCTGAGGAGACGTTGGAGCAGATGCCGCACCATCCCGCCTAGTCCAATCTGGGCCAACGGCGGCGGCGAAGGCTCGTCGGACGAACGTTCGCGAAGTAGCTTCTCCTTTTGTTCGCTCATCGCTGTCTAAGATTACTCTCCGCCGAAAGTCCCCATCAATCATCATGTCCCGTCGACACCGAACCGTCACCCTTCTGCCATCTTTGAAATGCGGTTCGTGCGTTTTTCCCGGCACCACTTCCGTGTCTCGAGGGTGGGTCGAGCATCCCTGCTCGACCGCGGCCGACCAAGGATGGTCGGCCCTACCCGCCACGGCTCCCCATACTCTATACTCTCACCTCGCGCCCCTATCTCCCCACCCGTAGCTCCCGCTCGACCTGCTCGACCGCATCCTCCATGCGCCCCATCGCATTGCGCAGGACCGCGTCGACGACTTCGCTGTTCGGGATCCGACGATGAGACGCAAGGATCGCCTCGATTGAGCAGATGAGCAGCGGCGTCGGTGCTTCGACGAGGAAGAACTTCACGCCGCGGATCTCCCCATTGAAACGAGAGACCATCTTATGGGAACGCCCCGCATCTTCATCGTCCAAGGCGAACGGCAGCACGACCTGCAGGTTCATAATCTCCGGCGCCGCAGCCGCATCAAAGGATAAGCTGAACTCCCGACGACCTTTCCGGAAAACCAAGCCTCCGCGATATGGCCCGGAACGCGGCACGACCTGCGCCTCTTCCCAAGTAACCTGGTTAATCGCACTGGCATAAAGGATACGAAGCTCTTCGTAAGGAATCAGCATACCCTCACCATGCCCCTTGTCCGCCCTTCTGCAATCCCGAGGTAGTGGCAGCACCGCGTGCTGCCCTAGCTGTCTCTTGGCATGGTCAGGCCCGCGTCACGACCATGTAGGCGTCTTCTTCGCAGCATGTCCCCATGCCCACATGTCCCCTCGCGGCTACGCCGCGCGGGTAGGGACGTGATTGCCATCACGTCCGTTCGCCTCC
>CAIVYX010000181.1 GCA_903910245.1 uncultured Opitutia bacterium
CAGGCCCGCGACACCGCTCCGCATTACGAGCATTCGACCATCGGCTACAACTACCGCCTCAGCAATATCGCCGCCAGCATCGGCCTTGGTCAGCTCACCCGTCTCTCCGGCAAGGTCTCGCGTCGTCGTGGGCACTTCAGAGCCTACGCCGAAGCCTTCAAGGGTCTCCCCGGCGTGACCATGCAGCCCGAAGTTTCCTGGGGTCAGTCGACCCGCTGGCTCACCTGCCTGACCATCGATCCCGCGATTGCCGGTGTCACGCGTGAGCAGGTCCGCCTCGCGCTCGAAGCCGAGAACATCGAAGCCCGTTCCGTCTGGAAGCCCATGCACCTCCAGCCCGTCTTCGCTTCCGCCGAGATGCACGGCGGCAAGATCAGCGCCCGCCTCTTCGACCAAGGCCTCTGCCTTCCTTCTGGTGCTGGCCTGAGCGAGCCAGACCGCAATCGCGTCATCTTGGCCATCAGAGGGATTTTCCCATGAGCACGTTCGCTCCAGCTCCTACCGCCATCGCCACTTCGGAATTGTTTGTACGCTGGTCACGCACGTTGAGCGTCATCGCCATTATCTCGCTCGTACTTTCATTAGTTGCGGTATTATTCAATCCCGCATGGACAGATGAGGTTTTCTATGTCGAGCCTGGCGCCTCCTTGGCCTTCGGTGAGGGCTTTCGCTCCAATGGGATAAGTCAGCTGGGTTATGGTGCCACTTGGGGGCTCAGCAATCCGGGAACATCCGTGCTCATGGCCGGCTGGTTTAAAGTGGTGGGTTTTAGCCAATTCTCCGCCCATTTGTTTTTCTTCCTCGTTCAGCTTGCCGGGGCCGTCCTGCTCGTGCGCTGGGCACGGGCGCGTCATCCGATGAGTAGGACGGCCGCCGTTACCTTAGTGGCGCTCTGCATGATGATGCATTCGCTGGCGGGCAACGCGATCTTCCATGCGCGCCACGATGCCTTTGCGCTGCTGCTCTTCGCGTGGTTCCTTAGTTACGCCTTCCCTGTGACGGCTAATGGACGGACGCGCCTCCTAGCCTTTTTCCTTGGCCCGGCCTGTGTGTTCTTAGGATTGCAGTTCTGTGGCTATTTTGCCCTCGCTGCGGCCGGCCTTTTCCTTTGGCGCCGTACTCGCGAAGATTTTGTCTCGGGACTATGCCTCGCCGCTGGCCTAGTCGTAGGCGTCCTGCTTCTGCGCTGGGCTTATGGTCATATCGGAGTCTGGCAGGCGTTTCTCGATAATCGCGGCGAGAACTTCGGCCGTTCTTTCCATCTCAATAAGTTTTATGTCAGCAAGGATTTCATCGTGCTCATCCCTGCATGCCTCGGATTGGTGCTGGCGGAAGGCCTTGCCGGCCGAGGTTGGCGCAACGAAGTAGCCGCGGCGGGCTGGTTCGGATGCGCTCTCCTGCTCGGCGTGCCCATCGTAATCCAACTAATCGGTCTTTGGCAGGCGCCGTTCAGCTGGATGATTACGGTGCCGTTGCTGGTCGCGATCCTGCCGACCTGCGTCACCCGGACTTTCAGCCGCGGTGGCTGGTTTATCGGCGTCATCGCTATACTCTTCCTGCTCTCTTGTTACGTCCGGCTTAAGGAGCTGCCCATGGCTGTCGAGCAGGCCGGCTGTCGCAGGCAGACCGTGGTCGAACTCCGCCGCCTAGCACCCCCCGATGAGGTGGCGCTTGGCTCGATGTCCTTATACTACGACCTCCGCGCTTCTGGACAGAAGGCCTATTGGCCCTATGACCGCTTCCTCCCCGCCCATCCAGATCTCGCGGAAAAAGTCCGCTGGCTGGTGTTGGCGGAAGTCGATCGCCCGATTCTCACCGAACACCTCGGGGGCGCCTGGGAGCAGGTTTATGTTTCTGAATCGGCCGCCCCCCGGGGGGCGCAGGGGCCCTATGTCATCCTTCGCCGCGTGCCGGCGTCACGATAATGACTACGCCCGTGAACCGTCGCCGGGTGCTTATCGTCATCCCGGCCTATAATGAAGAAGCTCGCCTTGAGGTTCCTTTGCGGAGCTACCTCGCCTTCGCCCGCGCTCGCGCCGACCTCGACGTCCGCTTCCTCGTGGTGTTAAACGGATGCCGCGATGGTACGGCCGCGGTCGTCGAACGCTTGGCGCACGAGGCCGCCGAGCTGTCCTGGATGGAATACGCTGAGCCGATTGGCAAAGGGGGAGCTCTGCTCGCGGGGTTCCGCCATCACGCCGGCGAAGAGTGGATTGGCTTTGCCGACGCGGACGGCGCGACGCCGGCCGCCTCGCTCTTCAGTCTACTCGATGCACCGACGGCCGACGTTATGGTCGGCCGCCGGGCGATGGCCGAACGTCCTTTG
This sequence comes from uncultured Opitutia bacterium, assembly GCA_903910245.1. GTDB lineage: Bacteria > Verrucomicrobiota > Verrucomicrobiia > Opitutales > UBA953 > UBA953. The sequence continues at coordinate 2,327 of CAIVYX010000181.1, forward strand.
GGCCGTCGTGTCACAAGCCTCGGCTTCAATCTCACCGTGCGCCTGTTGCTTGGATTAAGGACGCGTGACACCCAATGCGGGGCTAAATTTTTCCGCGCCTCGCTGATGCCGGCCATCTTAGCGCAGGCCGACACCTGCGACATGGCTGTCGACGTCGATCTCCTGCTCGCCGCCCGTTCGGTCGGCGCGGTCATCGGCGAGCGCCCCGTAGCCTGGGCTGATCAGCCCGGCTCCAAGGTGCGCATTTTCCGCACCTCATCCTTGATGTTCCTTTCGGTGTGGCGTCTCCTCTGCCTGCGTCGTCTGCCTCCGATGCTTGGCCGCGCCCTCATGGGAGTCACTGAATGGACCTACGCTCGCATCGCCGGTTGTCCTCGAAAACTACCTCCCGGGTTACCTAATCGATTCGACCTACGATGAGTCGCAATTCCCTCCGCCAACGTGCGCTGCGCTTCCTAGTCGCTGGCGTGCCCATCACGCTTTGCGATTACGGAGCCTTCAAGCTTTTCGTCCTCGCGGGGCTCAATCCGTCCTGGGCGCGAGCTGCCAGCTTCGGCGTAGCCTTCGCGCTGGCCTTCCTGCTGCATCGGTGGTGGACGTTTGGTTCCACTACCCCGTGGCAGCGGGACCTCGGAGCCTATTTTGCCGCGAGGGCGTTATTCTTTTTGCTCGCGCTGCTCCTGTTCACGGTGCTCCAAAAAGGCCTGGGTCTTGGTCCGGATCTCGCTTTCTTGTTACAGGTCCCGGTGCAACCAATCGGCAACTTCCTTATCGGCCACTTCCTTGTCTTCCGTTCCTCCAAAAACTCCCAATGAAACTCCTCATCAACAGCTTGCCTGCGCCAAGGAGCTCGGCCACCTAAGTTTACCGCTGACCGAAGCCATCCACCGCAAAGTCGTCTCGCTTCCGCTGAGTCCCGTGCTCAACGAAGAACAGGTTGCCCACGTGATCCAGGTCGTGAACCAAGCCTGAGCCTAGGGTAGGGATGCGATGACATCGCATCCGTCGGGATTCAGAAGAGGCCGCAGCGATGATCAGGACAACAGAAGGGGCGAACCGGACTTATCGTCGGGTTCGCCCCGATGGCACTGCCTGATCCTACTTTCTAG
>CAIVYX010000182.1 GCA_903910245.1 uncultured Opitutia bacterium
GCTCAGCGCGCGCTCGACGCCGTCGGCAACCACAAGCGCTTTGGCTTCAACTACGACCCCAGCCACCTCGGCTACCAGGGCGTCGATTACGTGAAGTTCATCCGCACCTTCGGTAAGCAGATTCACCACGCCCACATGTAGGACGTCTGGTGGGGTCACGGCGACGGCACCGTCGGCGTGTTCGGCGGCCACACTGATTTCTGCGACCCTCGTCGCGCCTGGGATTTCCGCTCCGTCGGCCGCGGCGATATCAAGTTCGAGGACGTCATCGTCGCCCTCAATGACGTCGGCTACGCCGGCCCGCTCTCCGTCGAGTGGGAAGATGGCCGCATGGATCGTTTCTTCGGCGCCGCCGAATCGGCCGCCTACGTCAAGAAGCTCGCTTTCCCGAGCAACAAGGTCGCCTTCGACGCGGCCTTCGACAAGTCCGCTCAGGGCAAGTAATCATCTCTCAACCGAACACATCTCATGGCAACCAAAGTAGGCGTCATCGGAGCAGGTGGCATGCTCCAGTACCACGCCGCCGGCTTCAAGCAGGCCTATGCGGAGATCGTCGCCGTCGCCGATCCCGCCCCCGGCGCCGCAAAGAAGGCCGCGGAGAAGTGGGGCATCCCCCATCATTACGAGTCTGTCGACGCGATGCTCGCGGAGCGTAAGGAGATCCAAGCCGTCAGCGTCATCGTCCCGAATAAGTTCCACGCTGAGCTCACCATCCAGTGTCTTAACGCGGGCAAGCATGTGTTCTGCGAGAAGCCCCCGGCGCTCAGCGCTCCCGAGGTCCTCGAGATCATCGCCGCGTCCAAGAAGTCGGGTAAGCACGTGATGTTCAATTTCAACAACCGCGCCCGCCCTGAGTCGCAAGCGATGATGAAGTATGTCGAGCAGGGCCAGGTCGGGAAGATCAACTCCGCGCAGGCGAAGTGGATCCGCCGCACCGGTATCCCGGGCTTCGGCGGTTGGTTTACCACCAAGGAGCTCTCCGGCGGCGGTCCGCTCATCGACCTGCTGCACATGGTCGACCTCGCGATGTATTTCATGGGTTACCCGGAGCCGGCGCACGTGCTTGGCCAGACCTTCAACGACTTCATTGAAGATAAGTCCTTCAAAGGTCCCTGGGGCATCCCAGACCGCGTCGGTGGCGTCACCGATGTCGAGAACGCCGCGCACGGCTTCGTGACCTTCAAGACCGGCCAAGTGCTGACTCTGCAGGTCTCCTGGGCCGAGATGATCAAGCGCGAGGAAGTCTCCGTGGCCTTCCAGGGCACCAAGGCCGGTGGCAAGGTCGAGCGCCTCTTCGGCATCGACGGCCTCGACAACACCGCGATCGATACCTGCGAGCTCTACGTCCAGGAAAACGGCAACAGCGTGAACCGCTCCATCGTCACGCCGGCGTGCGAAGACATGGGCCGCATCGCCTCCGCCGCGAACTTCATCGAGGCCATCGAAGGCCGCGCGAAGCCGCTGAACACGCCTGAGCAGGCCTACCGCCTGATGCAGGTCATCGACGCCATCTACGCTTCCGCGAAGTCCGGCAAGCCCGTCTCCCCCTGATCACAACTCCTATGGCATCACTTAATCGTAAACTCCGCATGGGTATGGTCGGCGGCGGTCGCGGCGCCTTCATCGGCGGCGTGCATCGCATGGCCGCGGCCCTCGACGGCAAAATCGACCTCGTCGCTGGCGCGTTCTCCTCGGACCCCGAGAAGTCCCGCCTCTCCGGTCAGGACTTCTGCATCGATCCCGCCCGCGTGTACGCCTCGTACGCCGAGATGGCCAAGGCTGAAGCCAAGCGTCCGCTGGGAGACCGTATCGACTTCGTTTCGATTGTCGCCCGCAATGACCTCCACTATCCCGTAGCCAAGGCCTTCCTTGAGGCCGGCATTCACGTGATCTGCGAGAAGCCTCTGGCGTTCTCCCTCGCCGAGGGCAAGAAGCTCCGCGCCGTCGTCAAGAAGAGCGGCTTGGTCTTCGCGCTGCTGCACAACTACACCGGTTACCCGATGGTCAAGGAAGCCCGCGACTTCGTGGCCGCCGGCAAACTCGGCAAAATCAACAAGGTCCTTGTCGAATACCCGCAGGGCTACGCCATCGGCGCCCTCCAGTCCGGCAAGATCCAGAAGATCGCTAACTGGCGCATGGATCCGAACTGCTCCGGCGTCTCGAACTGCGTCGGAGATATCGGTACGCATGCCGAGAACCTCGTCCAGTACGTCACTGGCCTTGAAATCGCGGAGATCGCCGCCGACCTCAGCACCTATATCCCCGGCCGTCTGCTTGATGACGACGCCAACATGCTCGTCCGCTACAAGGGCGGCGCGAAGGGCGTGCTGCACGCCTCGCAAATCTCCACCGGCGACGAGAATAACCTCAATATCCGCGTTTACGGTACCCTGGCTTCGCTTGAGTGGCACCAGGAGCACCCGAATGAGCTAATCGTGAAGTATCTCGATCAGCCCCGCCAGACGCACCGTCGCGGTAATTCCTACAACGGCGCCAACGCCAAGAAGTA
>CAIVYX010000183.1 GCA_903910245.1 uncultured Opitutia bacterium
AGGCCTCCTCAACGAGCAGGAAATCTTCGCCCAGGTCGCCAAAGCCGCCGGCGCCGGTATCACGACCTCCACCGTCGGCCTCGGCCACGGCTTCAACGAATCGCTGATGACGGGCATGGCCGCCGCCGGCGAAGGCGTCGCCAACTTCGGCCAGACGGCCGACGACCTCGACGAAGCCTTCGAAGAGCAGTTTGCGATCATCTCCAATTCGTTCCTCCGCCAGGTGAAGGTCAGCGTGCAGGGCGGCAGCGACGTGCAGGTCCGCCTGGTCGGCGAGATCCTCGAGAACGGCGCCACCCGCAGCCGCAAGCTCGGCACCCTGCCCTGGGACGCTTCGCTCGTCGCAGTGATCGAACTAAAGATTGGCGCACTCGCCAAGGCCGACGCTCTCGCGGCGGTCAACTTCGAGGCGATCACGAAAGAAGGCGAAGTCGTGAAGTTTGGACCTGCACTGATCACCCTCCCGGAAGTGGACCTCGTCGCCTTCTCTGTCCTGCCGGTCGATGCCGACGTCGCCGCGCTGATTGACGAAGCGCTCGTTGCGGAGAAGATCGAGGTGATCGAAGCACTCACGCGCAGCCATAAGTTCGCCGAAGCGAAGCTGGCATTCGAAGAACTCCTGAAGCGCCCCGGACTCTCGGACTGGGCCAAGCAGAAGATCGAGTACCTGAAGCGTCTCCTCGACGAGGACGCCGTCATGGCTGCGAAGGAGATGCGCTACGGCCGTACCCGCATGATGAGCCAGACGAAAGAATCGACCATGGCCTGCTACAGCATGGACGTCGACGACAGCGTCGAGTTGATGAAGGCGTCCTACCTCCGCCGTAAACGCGCCGACGGCCGGGCCTCCAAGCCCAAGCCCCCGCAGGGCGGTACGACGGGCGGCCAGCCCCCGCAGGCCTAACGGACCCAAACGGCTGATTTCGCCCGGTGGAAGCAATTCCACCGGGCTTTTTGTTGCCCGGTCAAAGCCACGAGGCAAGATGCGTGCCTGTCCTTATGTCCCGCGTTCTCCGCTTTACCCTCTGGAGCGTCGGCATCCTTGCCGTCGTCCTCGGAGCCACCCTTTTCTGGGTCGAATCCCAACTCCGCCCCGAACCGCTTGGCGCTCGCGTCAAAGGCATGCTCGCCAACGCCAAGATCAAAGGCGGCATCGCCCGCGTCGAAGCCTCGCTCGACGGCAAGTTCTCCGCGGAGGGCATCGACCTGATCCTCCCCGATGGCACGAAGATCTCCGCGGCCGCCATTAAGGGCGAAGCGCAGATCATCTCGATCATCAAAGGCACCTACGCCCTCAGCAGCCTCGAGATCAAGACCCTCGACGTCGACCTAAGCGAACGCAAGCCGGAGGCGAAGACTCCGGGCACCGGTTCCGCGGCCGCGGCCAAGGCGACCTTGCCGCCCGTCGTGCTCGGCCCCTACGCCGTCTCCGGACGCGTCAAACTCGCGGACGGTACCCTGCTGCGCTTCAGCGTCCGCGGCGATGAATTCGACTCCCGCGGTAAGGCCGACTTCCGGGCCGGCATCGCCTGGCCGGGCTTCGCCGTCGGCAAGCAGATGACCGACCCCCGCGGCGAGGTCACGCTGAAGGCCGATTTCCGCCGTTCGCTCGGTGCCGATGGCATCGGCCTCGATGACCTAATCGCCGATGTCGGCAGCCTACGTCTCGAACTCGCAGCCAAGGATGCGAGCCCCATCGCCGCCGGCTCCGTCGGCTTCGTCCTGAATGCGGCCAGCACCGCCGGTAAGCCCGGCGTTAATTTCACCGGTATGCTCAGCGACTCCGCCAACCGTCCAGCGGTGAAACTCTCTGGCAACCATCTCGCCGGCCGCACCACCGTCAACGCCCAGCTGGACGTTGATCCGACCCGCTTCGGTATTCTCAGCCAACAGCTACCCGATGTCCGCCTGTCGGGCAGCGCCAACGGTGAACTCGAGGGTGTGCGCTGGCAGGCCAGCGCCGACCTCAAGGCGCTCTGGTCAGACCTAAGCAAGTTCTCGAAGTCGCTCGCGAAGAACAGTCGTTCCGAATGGAAACTCGCGGCGAATGCGCAGAGCACGGCCAGCGGCTTCGCGGTCAACAGCCTCGCGATCACGGGCAATGGCGTGACGATCGCCATCCCACAGACGCTCACCTGGAAAGGCGGCCTCCTCCCCGAGAACGCGAATGACGCGACGGTAACCATCGCCGCCAACGACGCCGACCTCATGGCGCTCAACCCTTTCCTCGCCGCCGCGGACGTCATCGCGACGGCCGGCCGCTGGACCGGCGAAGCTTCGATCTCCTTCAAGGACGGCCAGCCAACTGTCACGAGCATCCGCACGCATAGCCTGCGCGGCGTCACGCTCGAACGCGGCGGCAAGGCGCTGATGCGTGAAATCGATGCCGAACTGCCCATCAAGTCCGAGGATGGCGCGATCTCCCTCGCCCCGTTCAGTCTCGGCTGCGCCGCCGGTAATATCGCCACGGGCTCGCTCACGCTACGTCCCGGAGCCGAGGGAGCTTGGTCCGCCGTCGCCAACGTCAATGTCGGCATCGTCGAGCTCGCCTCCCAACCTAATTGGGAAGATCTGCCGGTCGATAAACTCAAGGGCATCCGCGTGAGCGCCCAGACCACCGTGGAACGCGCCGCCGGCAAAGCACCCGTCGTCAGTTCCGCCGATGCGCGCATCTTCCGCCAAGGCCTGAACCTGCTTTCCCTCAAGCTCCGCCAACCGCTCGCGCTCGATGGCTCCAAGCCCGCTGGCGTGCTTGTGGAGGCCTCAGCACGTGACCTGCCGCTCGAATCCCTCTCCGCGGTCGTCCCCGGCCTCAAGCTGACCGGCGACCTCAAACGCGCCGACCTTGTCGCTGGCTTCAGCCGCGAAGGGCTCTTCGTGCGCACGGAAGGCGCACCACTCTCCTTCACCCGTACCAGTGTCACTTGGACCGGCAAACTATGGGTCAAGGATTGCGACCTGGCCGCCAGCCTCGACCTCCTGGTCGGCGAAAAGTCCACGATCATCGGCTTCAACCAGGCCGAACTGAAGAATCGTAGCCGCACCCTGGCTTTGGGCGACATTAAGCTCGGGCTGGGCGACGCCGGCACCACTCTGAAGCTTGAAGGTGATCTCGGTGCGCTCGCCGAGCAGCCGTTCGCTGGGCCGCTTAATATCGTCACGGGCGGACAGTATCGCGCGACGGCCGACCGCACTCAAAGCGGCGAGATTAACGTCACACTTCAAATTCGCGAAGTCGGCCTCAAGCAGAGCGAAGGACGCATCAAGACGGCGGCCCTCGCCGGCAGGTACGTGCCCGCCGCCAACGGCCTCAGCGCCGAAGGATCTTTCAAGCTTCAGGCGACGAACCTCAGCGGCGGCAAATTCACGCTCACGCAGAAGACCACCGGCGCCAAGACGGACTGGCAAGCCGTCGTGGCCATCGACAACGTTGATGTTGACGACTTCCTCTCGCTCCTGCCCAAGAGCGAAGCTGATCTTTCAGCGAACGGTGCGCCGCCCAGACCTGACCGGGCTCCCTTCTGGGCCAACCAAAGCGGCTCGCTCCAGCTGACGATCGGCACAGCGAAGGCCTACGGCATCAGCGCCGCGAAAGTCGTCGTCCGGGCGGAAGCCGAGGAAAAGGCCATCCGCCTGACACAGCTCAGCGGCAAGCTCGCCGACGGAGATATTAGCGGGCGCGGCCAGCTCGCCTTCCAGCCGTCGATTAGCAATGGTCCTTATTCGCTCTCGGCCACGGTGTCGCTCAACCAGTTCGATTTCGGCAACGTCGCACAGGCTTTCCCCGCGGTGAAAGATTTCCTCCAGGGACGCGCGAATGCGACTGCAGGACTCACGAGCGTGTGCGGCACTCCCGGCGAACTCGTCGGCAAACTTCAGGTCGACACTCAGCTCACCTCTAAAGGCGGCCGAATCCGCCCCTTCGGCGACAAGAATAGCAGCATGTCGCTTTCGGCGAATAAAGCTGGCGACATCGGCGAAACGCTGGGCAGCCTCGCGATGCTCGCCGGCGCCCTCACCAAGAACCAGCAACAGGGCGAGAAGGTGGCCAAGATTGGCGCGGCCATGACCGCCGCCGGCAAGCTGCAGAAAGCCGTCGCGGACTTCCAATACACTTCCGCGACCATCAAGGCCTCCCGCCTGGCTTCGGGCACGATCAAGCTCGAGGCGGCCGACATCCGTAACGAGGTGCTACACCTCGCCGCCAAGGGCGGCATCAACGTCGACCCTAAGCTGGGCTTCGCCGATTGGCCGATGGCCTTCACCACGCAGATGCGCGGCGCTGGAGAATTCGCCCAATACTTCCAGGCGCTGGGCTTCGGCACGGGTCCGTCGCCGGTGGACGGCTTCACCGAAGGACCCGGCGTCAGCGTCGGCGGCTCCCTTAATCAGGTGAAGACCGACCTCGCCGAGAAACTCCAACAGGCAATCGACAACGTCCGTGCAAGCCAGTCCGCTGCGCCTTCCAATCCGGGCACCCAGGCCGCCCCTGGCACTCAGGCTGCCCCCACGCCGACGACACCAACTCCGAAGAAGCGGAGTCCCTTCGGCGACCTACTCAAGGAAATCGGTCGCTGATGACGGCAACGAAGGCATGGGTGGCGGGCTGCGTCCTGCTGGCAGGCCTCGTCGTCCTTGCCCTTTCCGTCGGCACCCAAGGCTTCGGCTGGGGTGACGGCGGCTCCCTCTTCCTGCTCCGCACGCCTCGCGTGCTTGCGGCCCTCGCCGCCGGGCTCGCGCTCGGCATCGGCGGCGCCGCGCAACAAGGCGTCTTCCGTAATCCGCTCGCCGACCCTGGACTGACCGGCGTCTTCGGTGGCGCACTCTTCGGCATCGCCGTGCTGCTGGGACTTTCTCCCGAAGCGGCGTGGCACCGCGCTTGGTTTATCCCCGCCGCCGCGTTCGGTGGCGCGCTCGGCACCTCCGCCTTGCTCACGCTGATCGGTAGCGGGGGCTCCTCCTCCCGCTTGCTACTCACCGGCCTCGGCCTGAACGCCTTCACCGCCGCCGGTACCCTCGTCATCGCCTCCCGTAGCGGTGAGTCGCGTGAACTGCTGACCAACGGCGCTTACGGCGATTGGCTGGGTATGGCCACGCTCGAACTCACCTGGCTCCCGGTGTTACTCTGCCTCGCGGCGGCGCTGCTGCTCCTCCCTCTCGCCCGCTCGCTGGATTTCCTATCCTTCGGCGAAGACGCCGCCCGCGGCTTCGGCTGCGAGGTCGGCAGCGCTCGGCGCATGGCCGTCCTCCTGACGGCCTTGGCCGCCGCGGCCGCGACCTGCCTCGTGGGCCAGGTAGCCTTCATTGGTCTCCTGGCGCCTCATCTCGCCCGCGCCTTAGTCGGCCCCCGCCATGCGAACGTCCTACCGCTGTCGGCTCTGCTCGGAGCCGTCCTGCTCTTGGGCGCTGATACTATCGGACGTGGCCTTTGGCCGCAGGCCCCGCTGTCCGCCGCGGCGGTCACTGCGATCCTCGGTGCACCTCTCTTTATCTGGATAGCAAGGGGACGCCATGAGTGACGCCTTGATCCACGCGCTCGGACTCGGCGTCGAGATCTCCGGTCGGCGGATCATCGACGGCGTGTCTCTGTCCGCAGCCCGCGCACAGACCGTGGCGATCGTCGGCCCAAATGGCGCCGGCAAGACGACGCTGCTGCGTGCCCTGGCTGGGCTGCTGCCCTCCGAAGGAGAATTAGATGTCGGCGGATATGATCCGCGCCTCATCGATGCGGCGACCTGCGCCCAAACCCGTGCCTACTGCGCGCAGAAACCGGTCAGTGCGTGGGATTATCGCGTCGGCGACCTCGGCGACATCATCGGCGACCCCCTCGGCTATGCGGACTGGCTGGCAAAGCTGCAACTCGGCGAATTCTCTGACCGCCGACTCTCCGAGTTATCTGGTGGCGAACAGAAAGGCGCGCACCTCGCGATGGCCTTCACTGCGCTAGCGGACCCTTTCGGCGGAGTGCTGCTGCTGGATGAGCCCGCGGCCGCACTCGACCTCAGCCGGCAGGAAGCCGTCGCCCAGGCCATCTTCGCCTTCGCTCAAGCCGGCGGTGCCTGCGTCGTCGCGACGCATGACCTTTCCTTCGCGCAACGCTGCGACCGGGTCGTGGTGCTCTCAGAGGGCCGCCTCGTCGCCGCCGGCGAACCTGCGTCGACCTTGACTCCCGAAATTATTTCCGGGGTTTGGGGCGCGTCGGCTTCGGCGGCACGCTGACTTCGGCCCGCGTCAGCTGCCCGTTACGGATAGCGGAGAAAAGATACTGCTGAGCCAAACCGGCGGCCTCACCGAAGTGCGCTTTGCCGAACTGTTCCAGCTGAGCGGGCTTCCATCCTTGCAGGCCGTAGGCGTCGGCGAGCGCTTGCACGACCCAAGTATCGACCGGAAAGCTTTCCAAGCGGCCGAAGCCGAAAAGCGCAACGCAAGCGGCCACCTTCGGACCGACGCCTGGCAGCGACTGCAATTCGTCCAGCAGGTCGGCGGTCGTCAGGGCCGCGAATTCTTCGGCCCAGCGCGGGCGGGCGAGGAGTTGCTTGGCGGTGCCGCTTAGGTAGGCAGCGCGGTAACCCAATGAGCATGCACGCAGCTCGGCGTCATCAGCGCCCGCGATTGCCTGCCACGAAGGCAACGCATGGAAACCGCCGCCCAAAGGTTCACCTAGGTTCGCGGCTAAGGCGGCGACCATGACGCGGATCTGCAAGATGCGCTTATTGGAACTGCAGAGGAAACCGATGAGCGCCTCATGCGGATCTTGACGCAGGATGCGCAGCCCGGGATAGGCTGCGCGCGCGGACCGAAGTACGGAATCGGAGCGCCACGGTAGCGCCTCGGAGAGCCGGGCCTGCGTGCCCTCGGCGTCGAGATAATGTCTTAAGGCGCCTTCGGAGTGCGTCGCGCCCTTCTGGCCGCGCCATTCCAAGCCCTGCGGACCAGCACGAACGGCGGCGAGCGTGTGGCCGAAGACACCGACCCAGCTGCCGTCAGCTGCAAGCGACCAGCGAAAAGACTGCCCGCCATCCATCTGCTCAGCGAGCGTGCCGACGGGGACGTCCTCGGCGAGCCGCAACGGCCGCCAAGATGTCCACTCCGCCGAGGCCATCGGACTTAGCGGCGGGCGAGGTCCGAAGGCGTGCCCCAGAGGAAGCTGTGCTTCGAGGCGAGGAACTTACCCTTGGCGTCGACCACCGACACGCGCCAGGCGATCGGGCGCCACTTGGCATCACCTGACTGCTTGCCGGTGAGACCAATCACGTATTCGCCGAACGGGAAATCTGGCTTCAGGTTGACCGCAAAATCGTAACGCTCAGGCGGCGTGCTTTCCTTGCGCACCACTTCGAGAACGAGACGGCCATCGGCTGGCGGCGTGACGTCGAGCTTCACGAAGAAATAGTAGCCGGGGCGGGAATCCTCTTCCGTGCGGAAGACCACGTCGGAGCCATGGTGCTCCTTGGCGTAAAACGCCTCCGAGGCGCGGGCCACATCGGCTTCGCTCCGGCGACGTTCGGTGACGTAGGCAATGCCAGGCACCTCATCCGAGGACGCCACGGGGGTATCGCAACCCGAGAGGAGCAGCGCAGCGAGCGCGGCCCACGCAGAGGCCTGGCTCACCGCTCGCCTCACTTCTTGGCCTTCTTCTTGCTCGCGGCGGCGCGAGCAGCCTTGATGCGGTCCTTCTTACGCTCGAGGTAGGCGCGGAGACGGCGACGCTTGATGACTTTATTGCTCTGTTGACCCAGAGTGGATGCATCCTCCCGCAACCCCTTGGATGGTCAAGGAGAA
>CAIVYX010000184.1 GCA_903910245.1 uncultured Opitutia bacterium
CGCTCGTCGAGAACTGGCGCCGCGAAGCCCGCCGCTTCACCCCTTCGCTCAAGGTCCTCGCCCACCACGGCCAGAACCGCTTCACCGCGCAGGAATACCTGCAGCGCTTCGATCTCGTCATCACTTCATACGGCACGCTTTCCCGCGACATCGCGGCGTTCTCGCTCATCACCTGGGGCGCCGCGATCTGCGACGAAGGCCAAAATATCAAGAACTCCCGCGCCCAGGCCGCCAAGGCGGTCAAGCAGCTCGTCGCGAAGGGGCGTTACATCCTCACCGGGACGCCGGTGGAGAACTCGCTCGAAGATCTGCGCTCGCTCTTCGGTTTCCTGATGCCGGGCTACCTGCCCAAGCCCGAGGAACGGATTCAAGCCGAAGAACGCAAGTGGCACGACGACCGTCTCTTGCAGATGGCCGCACCTTACATTCTGCGCCGCTCCAAGATCGCCGTCGCCCCTGAGCTACCCGCCAAGATCGAGCAGATCGTCTACTGCGACTTCGAGGAAAACCAAAAGAAGATCTACGACGAGTACCTTGAGTCCACGCGTAAGGAGATCTTCGAAATGGAAATGGGTGGTGCCACGCAAGCCCGTATCCAGATGGCGGCCTTCAACCAACTTCTCCGCCTCCGTCAGATTTGTGCCGACCCACGCATCCTCGATCCGAAGATGGAAGAAGCCGACTCGGCGAAGCTGCAGGCCTTCCTCGAGCTCGTCGAAGAATCCAAGGACGCCGGCCACCGCATGCTGGTCTTCTCGACGTTCGTCACCGCACTGCAACTCCTCAAGACAGCCCTCGAGGACCGCGACATCCCTTACTGCTACCTCGACGGCTCCACCAAAGACCGCCAGGGCGTGTGCGACACATTTAATTCCACCCCCACGATTCCAGTCATGCTCATGTCGCTCAAGGCGGGCGGCACGGGTCTCAATCTGACGGGAGCTGATACGGTCATCCATTTCGACCCCTGGTGGAACCCCGCTGCCGAAGCTCAGGCCACGGACCGTGCCCACCGCATCGGCCAGACCCGTAAGGTCACCAGCATCAAACTGATTGCTTCCGGAACCATCGAAGAACGCGTCATGGAGCTGCAAAAGTCCAAGTCTGAGATGTTGCGTAAGCTCCTGACCGAATCAGACTCCGTTTCGTCTGGCCTCAGCCTTGACGTCATCAAGGACCTCCTCCGCAAGGACTAACCCCATGCTTTCCACCCTCATTCGCCGCAATAAGCCCAGGAGCGAGATGTCGTTCATGGAACACCTCGACGACCTGCGCATCTCGCTGATCCGGGTCGTCACCGTCTTCGCCATCGGCATGGTCACCGCCCTGATCTTCTATCGCGAGACCCCCGCGCTGCTGAACATGCCGCTCGAGTGGGCCAAGCACCCGGAAACCTCTCCGCTCTCGTTCGCCTTTGGCCAACCCGGAGAAGGACTCGTCAATATGGGGGAACTTAAAGAGTTCACCTTCATGGGCGTCTGGAAAGTTCTCATGTACGCCGGCTTCGGCGTCGGTGTGGCCCTCGCTTCCCCGGTCTTCCTCTACGAGACCGCCCGCTTCGTCGGCCCGGCCCTCACGGATCGTGAAAAGAGCGGACTCGTCCCCTTCTGCGGCGCTGCCCTTATTCTTTTCCTCATGGGAGCGGCCCTGGCGTTCTATTGGCTCAGCCCGATGTCGATCCAGATCTGGCAGCACTTCGCCGAAGGCATGAAGATGGAGGTCACCTGGCAGGCTTCGGACTACTACGCTTTCGTGGTCATGATGTGCCTGCTGACGGGCCTGACGTTCCAATTTCCCCTCGCGCTGATTGTCCTCATGTGGCTCGAACTCGTCCGACCCATGACCCTGCTCAAATCATGGCGCGGAATGCTGGTCGGCATCATGCTGCTGGTCGCTCTCATCACCCCAATCGCCGAACCGATCTCGCTCCTGGTGATGACTGGTGTGCTGTTCAGTTTCTACCTCGCCGCCGTCGCGGTCGGCACCGTGATCGTCCGACGCAAACGCGTCGCCCGCGGAGATAAACCTAACCCAGAAGACGACGACCTCCCGGACGACGACGAGGATGACAAAAATGACGATGACTCCCGGACGAAACCCCGTAAGCCAGTGACCCCTTCCGACAGCAGCCCAGCTCCGGCCAAGCCCAAGTCCACGCCTCCGCCTGCCGAAGGCGACCTTTCCTCCCTCGACTAATCCCATGATCAAGCGACTGCTCCTCGTCCTCCTGATTTCCTCCGTCTTGGCTTCGGCCCAGACGACCGCCTTCGGCACGAAAGCCACGGCAAACGCGGCGACAGCGGCCGATACAGCCGCAAACGCGCCCGCCACCAAGGGCGCAGCGAAAGCCACTGAGGAGGAAGTTGATAATTCCGTCGTCATCACTCCCTTCCGCTCCCTTACCCCACCCGAAGCCAAGACGAGCCGCACGTTCCAACTCTCCAAGGTCAATAAGCTCGGCTTCACGGAGACGACCAAGGAACTGCAGCGCCTCTTCTCGGCCTTTGCCACCCAGCGCATCATCGACGGCTCCCCGTCCGGCTCGAGCAAAGCCACTGGCTATCTCGCGACAGTGAACTACTCGCTCCTCCAAGACCTAGGCGATAATCGCTTCCTCGCCAAGGCCGCTTGGCCTGCCACTGGCCCCAACGAGGTTCTCGCCGCCGGCGCCGATACGATGGCCGTGCTCCTCCTCGACAAGCCCGCCAAGGTCGGCGACACGGGTAAGATCACGGGCATGCACATCGGCACCGTCGCCCTGCGCTTCACCGCCAACTACGCGCCCCTCACGGGCAAGCGCTTCACGCTCCGCCGCGAAGCTTTCGTCGAATGCGCCACGCTCGAGGACTCCCCCGCTGGCCTCCAGAAATTCGTAGAAGCGGTCAGCGCCGGCGCCGAGATGAGCGCCACGACCAACGAGCAGATTCCTTGCAAGAAGTGTGGCGGCGTCGGCTTCACCCGCGAAGCCCAGAAGGGCCAGCTGCTCGATAAGCGCATCCCCTGCGCCGACTGCGTTAGCAGCGGCAAGGTGATCATCTCGGTCGAAACGAAGTTCATCCCCTGAACCCGCCCTAGGGGTCGCTCCCCCGCATCCTGCGCTTGCGCAAGGGCTTTTTCACCCGCACATTGCGGCGTGTCCTCCCCGTTGCACGCTGGCCTTGAAGCCCACTTCGCGGCGCTCGAGAAATTCCTCGCGGCGCAGGAACTCGTGTTCGAACCAGAAGTGCGCCCGATGGTCCGCGACGTGCTCGCCCACCCGGGGAAACGCCTTCGGCCGCTGCTCGCGTTCAGCTCCGGCGCGGGCGGCCCGCCGCCCGATGCCTTGGTTCGCGGTGCCGGCATCATCGAACTCGTGCACCTCGCTACGCTCGTCCACGACGACGTCCTGGATGGCGCCGATACCCGCCACGGCAGCGACACCCCTAATCGCACCCACGGCGCCCACGCGGCGGTACTCTTCGGCGACGCCCTCTTCGCCCACGCGCTCGTCCTCGCCGCCGACCACCCGACGCCGGAACTCTGCCGCATCGTCGCCCGCGCCTCCCGCGAAGTCTGCTCGGGCGAAGTCTGCCAGACATTCTCTCGCGGCCAGGACGACCTTTCCCTCAAAGATTATTACCGCCACATCCGCCTGAAGACGGCCGAACTTTTCGAAGGCGCCTGCCAAGCCGGTGCACTCCTGGCGGGCCGCCCGCCGGAACACATCGCCGCCTGCTCCCTCTTCGGACGCCATCTCGGCATCGCCTACCAGATCTACGACGACCTAGTCGACCTGCTGCAGGACGACACCAAGGCCGGTAAGACCCTCGGCACCGACGCCGCCAGCGGCAAGCTGACCTTGCCGATGTTGCTCGAGCGCGACCGCTCCGGCAAAGGGTTCCTCACGGCTCTCCGCGCCGGCGGCGACGCCCGCGTGCTCATCTCCGCCGAAGCTTGGCGCGAAAGTTTCCGCCGGCTCGACGCCGAGATCGCCGCGGCGGAACAGGCCCTCGAACCGATTGCCGGCTCCCCTTCGCCCTTCTTCCTGCTGCGACTCACAGCCTTCCTGCGCGAAGCCGCCGCCCGACTCGCGCCGAAGGCATGAGGATTTTCCGCACGACCGCTGCCGAACGCCTGGCCCTAGCCTTCGTACTGGGCTGCCTCGCCTTCGCTACGGGCTTATTACTGCTTTGGCGCTCCCTCTAATTAGGGAATGAAGCGCTTTGGGTCAAAGCCGCGCGCCTTCAAGGCGGCACGCAGGTCATCGATATTGATCTTATCGCCGGCCTTGACGCCGAAATGGCCAAACCAACCGGCGCGCATCTCGATCGCGAAGCGCACCTGATCGCTGCCCGATGACGTCGTCTCGGTATCGCCAGCGGTCATGGTCCTGACCTCAAGGACGGTCCCGTCGCGGGCGATGAACGCAATGTCGAGATCGAGCGGGGTGTCTTTCATCCAGAAGCTCATCCTCATCTCGGCATCATACATGAAGGCCATCCCTTCCTCATCGGTCAGTTTGGTGACGCCCATCAGGCCCCGAGCTTTCTCGAGGTCAGTCGCGGCGATTCGCAGCTGACCAAGTACCTGCCCCATGCGCACCGGGAAACGCGTCTCGAGGCCGAGCTCGGCGACCGGCGCCGAGGAGGCTTGGCGGCTGTCGCAGGCGACAAGCGCTAGGGCGAGGGACAGAAACAGAGGCCGAATCATGCGTCGCAGTGTTCCTGCGATTGCCTCGGTGGCAAGATTCGCTTGCTTCAAGGCATGGAACGCGACCCGCAGGCCCACTGGCTCGAGACCGAGACGGCCCTGCACTATGCCCGGGCGGCCGTGAAGGTCGGAATGTGGGCTTCCGAATGCATGCTCATCGAGCGGCATTTTTCCAAGTCTCACCGCATCCTCGAACTCGGCTGCGGCGGCGGACGGGTCGCCTTGGGATTGTTACAGTCGGGCTACTCTGACGTCATCGCGACGGACTTCTCTCCGATCATGGTGAGCATCGCCCGCGCGGTACTGGCCGATCATGTCGCAGCCTGGGAGAAAATCGTCGAGCAACAGGACGCCACCGCCCTCACCTACCCTGATGCTTGCTTCGACGGAGCAATCTACGCCTTCAACGGACTGATGTGTCTGCCCAGCCGAGCCCACCGCTTAGCGGCCCTACTCTCAATCCATCGCGTGCTGAAACCCGGCGGCGTCCTCCTCCTCTTCACGGCTGCCGACCGCGAGAAAGGCGCCTACGCCGCCTACCGGGCGAAGGAAGGCGAGCCGGACGATGAAATTCCGGGCGACCGCTGGCACGAGAGCGATACGTCACCGGTCTTCATGCACAGCAGCACCGAAGCCGAAACCCGCGGTGAGTTATCGGAAACGGGCTTCACGGTGATTGAGTGTCCTTTGAGCACCGAGGTCGCGGCCGATGGCCCGCTCGTCCGGCAGTTCGCCGGCGAGACGCGCTTCTACGTCGCCAGAAGGACTTGAGGGAACCGCTCCAACCCCTAATCACTTGGCCGGCTTGGGGTTCTCCTTGAAGAACCGGACGATTAGTTCGGTCGACCCCTTCGCATACTCGTGCCCACCGCCGTGGATCGCGGTCACCAGCGGCGCACCCTTGGTCGAG
>CAIVYX010000185.1 GCA_903910245.1 uncultured Opitutia bacterium
AGGCCTGCTAGGGGTAGGGATAGGGGTAGGGGCAGGGGTAGGGCTTACTTCAGCGTCTTCAGGTAAGCGAAGAGGTCCGTGACCTGGTCGTCCGTAAAGCCATCGAGCAGGCCTTCTGGCATGAGCGAGCGTCGCAGGTATTTAGCGGAAGCCGCTTCGGCCTTGGGCACGCGGCGATCGGCACCGCCGGCCTGACGGATCACGTAGGCGGTGGCGTCCTCGGAGACGTAGAAAGCCTCGATGACTTCGCCGGCCTTGAGCTTCACCTGGAAGATACGGTAAGCGGCCTCGATGGCGGCGTTGGGCTCGATGATATTGCGGATGACGGCTTCCATGCCCATCGCGCCAGCGCCGGAAAGATTCGGGCCGATGAGTCCGCCCTGCCCGTTGATCATATGGCAGGACTGACAGAGTGCGACGAGAGTCTTGCCCTTGGCGGCGTCGCCGGCCTTAGCCGACAGCGCCATGAAGCGGGCCGTCTTCTGCTCGACCGCGGCAAACTGCTCGGCGTTGAGGAGCGGCGGCGCATCGGTGGTACGCACAACCTTGGCGCCCTTGCCGAGCTTACCCCAGGCGGCGTCGCCACTGGCCGACGCGAATACGAGCGACTGCGGAAGCTTTTCGCCAGCGAAGGTGCGGGTCATGTTTGTCCGGACCTCGGCAGGCTTACGTTCGACATTCCAGATCCGGTATTCGGCGAAGGCACCCTGCGTACCGCCCGCAGGCGACGACCAGCCGAGGGTCAGTCCAGGCAGGTCGTGAGGCTGAGCCGACTTCGACGTGCCGGTGAGTTCGCCATCCTGATAGACGCGAAGGATGCCAGCCGCGTCACGCGTCAGGGCGAGGTGCGTCCAGATACCAACCGAAGTCGGCTTGGCCGAAACGACCGCGTCACGGATGGTGCCACCCATGTAGGCACGGAAGATGCCGCCCGCGAAATTGAGGTCCAGCACGCCAGGCGCACCGAGGAGGCTGTCGTTGTTGTCGATCTTGTCGTCGAGCCGTACCCAGGTCTCGACGGTGAAGGCGCCCTTAAGGACGATGCCGGTCTTGGCGACGGCGGTAGCAGAGCCGTCCAAGGCGAGCACGCTACGGAAGACGCCACCCAGCTGAGCTGAGACGATCGCGAGTTCGGGACTATCGCCCAAGGCGATGGCCAGCTTCTCGGCAACGGGGGTCTCGATGTCGGCGACGGCGACAGACTTGTCGGCTAGGCCCGCGGCGATGGCCTTCGCTCCGGCCTTGGTGCCGCTGATACCATCGAGGACGACCTTGCGGTCGTTGACGGAAAGGGTCGGATAAAGCTTCATCGCGAGCACGGAAGCCTGCGGTGCACGCGAGGCGACTAGGGCGCGAAGGGCGAGATTTGAAACCTCTGCCGGCGACGTGCCGACGAGTGCGGCGATAGCCTCGGGCTTGGTCGTACGCAGTTGCTGTAAGCCAGCGAGCGCATCGCGCCGAGACTCCTCGCGTCCGACCAAGGCGAGGAGGTCGTCTTCGAGCGCAAGGAGCTGAAAGCCGCCGATCAGTTGGGCGGCCAGAGCACGCTCGGCCACACCTTGGGCGAGCAAAGCCTTGGCGGCCTCGGCGACGACTGGGCCCACCTTGGCCGGATCGAGATCCGTACGAGTGACGAGTAGGATCTCCACGACGCGATTACGGATGGCCGCATCGGCCAAGAGTTTGCGCAGGACCGACACGCTGGCGGGCTGGTCGAGCGTCTTAGCGACGGCGAAGAGTTCATCCGGCCCAGGAGCGCGGTTCAGCTGGCCAACGAGTTCGGCGACGAGCGGAGCGCCGACCTTGGGGTCGAGCGCGAGCGCGGCGAACATGCGGCCTTCGGCGGGGAGAGACTTTGCTTCCTGCGAAGCAAGGAAGGTGGCGACGGCCTCGGGCTGACGCTCGAGGTACATGCGGACAAGGAAGCGTTCGAAGTCGCGCTCATAGGCGACGCCAACCTTGATCGGCTTACCGCGACGGTCAGAGGCAGTGGGGGCGTCGAGCGAAGGTCCGGCGAAGCGCATCATCACGCCGAGTGCGGCAGGGTGCTTCGCGGATACCTCGCCGAGGGTTTTGATCGCGGCGGCGCGGACTTCCGCATCCGGGTCGGCGGAGAGCGCGGCAAGGGCCTCGAAATGGGGCGACCATGCTCCGAAGTGACGCAGTGCGTTCACGGCCTCA
>CAIVYX010000186.1 GCA_903910245.1 uncultured Opitutia bacterium
GCCCTACCCAAGGCAGGTGGTGGCGGTTGGCGGTTAGGATATAACAGCAAAGGGAAACCGGAGACCGGATGATTGGCTGGGGTCACACTTTTTCAGGTCTCGGGTCTCGGCGATCGGGAGCCAGGTACGGGTCAGAAGGTGCAGGTTCGGGCCCCGGGCCCTGATTCCTGAACCTGATCCCGTACCTGCACCTGCAGCCGAGACCTGTGACCCGAGAATGATAACCGGTTTCCGGTCTCCCTTTGGTGCGTTGTGTTTCTCCATCCGCCAACCGCTTACCGCTAACCGCCGAAACCTACCTCGATACAGGCTATGTCGTGACGCGGTCCCGACCCTACCCAAGGCATCATCCATTCAGCCCTCGATTCAGCCCTCAATTCAGTTCTCAATACAGTCTTCCCCATGATCTTCCGCCTCATTGCTTCGCTCTGTGCTTCCGCCTGCCTGGCTGGCGATATCCCTTCGTCCGGCCTCTTGGTCGATCTGGATGCGTCGAAGGGAGTCACGGTCGATTCCCAGGGACGAGTCACCGCGTGGCAGAGCCAGGCCGGTCCAATCGCGGCCCGTGATTTCGTCGGCCAGCCGAAGGGCCGCGCTGAGGCTGCCTCCGGCCTCCCGACGCCGGTGAAGGGTTCGCCCGCGGCGCTTTCCTTCCGTCAGCAGGAACTCGTCTGTCATGATGAGGCGGCTTTCGACGGACTGATTCGCGGCGACGGTTGCACCTGGGTTGCGGTGATCAAGGTCTACCCGCAACGCGTCGGCCTGAAGGATGTGAACTCCTTCTTCGGCAACCTCCGCAACGGCCAGAAGTACGAAGGCCTCTGGGGCTGCCTCGACGACGATAACACCGTCTGGTGGGGCGCACGCAATGGGCTCACCTTCGGGCGTTTCGACGTCAATAACCCCAAACTCGTCGGTCCGAAACTGGAGGAGGGACGCTTCCATGTGCTCGCCGGCCGTCTCGGCGCAGGGCAGGGCGAGGTCCTCGCCGAATTCTTCGTGAATGATCTCAAGGCCTGCGCGACCGCGCGCTTTCCGATCAACCCTCAGGCCGATGCGTCGAAACTAGCCATCGGACAGGAACGCGACGCGATCCAGCATCCCGGCAAGGAGTCCTTCGACGGTGAGATCGCCCGCTTCCTGCTTTGGAACCGCCCGCTCACCGATGCCGAGTTGAAGACTGCGTTTGATGGGCTGAGGTAGGGTCGGGACCGCGTCACGACTTAGCTGCATCGGGTAGGGGCGCCACTGCGTGGCGTCCGTGGGCGGACGGAGCTTGAACGGTCCAAAGACTTTGCCCGGCTCATCGCGCGTTCCCTGACGAACGGACGCGACGCAGTCGCGCCCCAACCTCGAGCGCACGGCTGACCAAGGATGGTCAGCCCTACCTAGATACAGGCACTGTCGTGACGCGGTCCCGACCCTACCCGAGGCAATCAATTAGCCCTGCCCCTGTCCCTGTCCTTGTCCCTCGCCGCAGCTTTGCTGCGGCGTCACTTCTTCTTACCGTTCTGCTGGAACTGCTGGCGGCGCTGCTTCATGCGCTCCTCGACGGCGTCGAGGACCTTGTCCGCGACGTCATCGGTGATGTCCGCGTCGGCTCCCATCATTGCGGTCTTGGTGGCCTTACGGATCTCGAACTGAGCGTCCTCGAACTGCTTGACCATGCCCTTCTTCTCGTCGTCCGAAGCATACTGGGCTTCCTTGAAGAGTTCGCCGAGCTTCGCGCGTGCGGCCTTCACGTCGTCATCTTGGAAAGTCTTCGTCATCGCGATCTTGCACTTGTCGAGCTGTTCCGGTGTGACGCCGTCGATCTCTTCGGGGAGGAAGCTGCCCTTGCCGCCGAATTTCGAGTTAGCGGACTTGCGCGGGGCTTCGGCCTCAGGAGCGTCGGCGCTCGCGGTGGCGGACTTGCCGGCGAACTTGCTGGCGGACTTCGGGGCAGCGATCTTCTCGGCCGGAGCTTGGGCGGCGGTGGACTGTCTGGCGTTCATGGCGAAGTAAGTCGCGGCGGAACCGATGGCTACGCCGAAAAGGATGGGGAAGAGCTTGTTCATGGAGGGTGGGGTAAGGGTGTGGGGGTAGGCTTGTAAAGTTAACCCCAAGGACGGGGGAAAGTTGATACGAAATAAGAGGACTGAATCGATTACAGATCACAGATGACAGATGGCTCAGGGCAGAGTTCCTGCCACCCGCCATCTGGGGCCGCCACCCGCCACCTGAAATTAAAGGGACAGGGACAGGGGCAGGGACACGGACAGGTTTCGACGCCTAGGGGCAGCTCCAGACGCAGGGCCAGAGTAGCCTATAGCTCTCTCCGATACTTGCCTAATGCTTGGTTCCTGTCCGTGTCCCTGCCTCTGTCCCTCGCGGCGCGTTAGCGCCGCGCTTCACTTCTTCTCCCCGAACGGGAAGGGCTTAAGCGGGGTCTTGGTGGCCTTGGGCGCTTTCTTGGCGGCGGCGGCCTTCATGCGGTCTTCGACGGCTTCCATGATCTTCTCGAGGGTTTCCTTGGAGAGCGATGGGGCGGCCTTGCTGACGGCGTCGAGGTTGGCTTTGCGCATGTCGGCCATCAGGACTTCGAAGTCGTTGCGCATGTTCTTCTTCTCGTCGGGGGAGGCGAATTCGGCCTGCTTGCGCATCTCGTTCTGCTTGGACTTCAGTTCCTTCACTGTCGGATCCTTCTGGGCAACGAGGGCAGCAGCTCGGAATTTCTTCATGTCTTCGGCCGAGACGCCTTCGACGTCGGCGAGCAATTGCGCGGGAGTCATCGGCTTGGCCTCTTCGGCCTTGGCGACCGGCGCTTCGGCCGGGGCATCTTTCTTGGCGAGCTTGGCTTCGGCCACCTCTTTCTCGCGCGCTCGTTGGGTGGCTTCCTGTCCACGCTTCTTGGTGGCTTCCTCGACGGCGTTGAGCGTGAGCACCAAGGAGTCCTTATTGATTGAGGGGTCGAGCTTCATCACGGAATCAAGCGTTGCCTTCACCATCTCATCGCGGGCCTTCTCGAAATCCAGACGGAGGTCTTCGGATTCCTGGCGGCCGGTCGTGAAGCGCGTGCGCTCTTTGAGTTCGGTGAGGCGCTTGCGGGCGGCCGAAATCGTTTCGTTCCCGTAAGACATCATCAACGCCCGACGGATCTTGGCGTATTCCTCTTCCGGAACGCCGTCGACGCTATCGGGAAGTTGGCCCTGGCTTTTGGCCTGACGGGTAGGCTTCTTGGCCGCGGGAGCGTCGGCCGGAGCGTCGGCGGCGAAGCCGGCCAGGACGAAGAGGGTGGCGAAAAGGAAGAGGGCGGAGCGCATGGGGTCAGCCTCTATAACAGCAAACCGCGTGGGAAGTTGCACGATTTGAGGGGTAGGGACGTGATTGCCATCACGTCCGTGGGCGGACGGATGCTGGAATGCCCAAGACTGTGCCCGGTGGTCCGCACGTGGCGCTGCTAACGGCGGCCATGGCAATGGCCGCCCTACCTTATCCCCCGCTTACTTCTTCTTACCTTTCATCCCGTCTTTCGACTTCTGATGCGAGGCCTCGAGGTAGGTGCGGACGAGCTCAGGCTTGAGGGAAGGGTCGGCCTTGATCATGGCCTTGGCGAGGGCTTCGTCAGCGGCAGCGCGCGGGTTGCCCTTCTTCTTCTTGTCGCCTGCTTCGCCCTTCGGCTTGTCTTCACCGGCCTTGAGGGAGGGGTCTTCCTGCACCTTCACCCAGGCGGCTTGCAGCTTCACGCCGTCGCTGATGGAGACGCCTTCGGGGATCTCGGGGATACCCATGAGCTTCTTCGCCTTGGGGACGGTCTTCACGGCTGGCTTGGCGGCAGGCTCTTCCGTCTTCGGCACATCGGCCTTGGGTGCGTCGGTGGGCTTCGTCGCATCGACGGCGAAGAGCGAGGACGTGGCGAACAGGGCGAGCAACAGGGCAGGGGGGCGCATGCTTAGGTAACACCAGGAATGGCCGAAGGTTTTACCGAGGGCTGAATCGATGGCAGAGGGCTGAATCGATGGCAGAGGACTGAATGAAGGAATGAGTAGATGACGGATGACAGAGGGCATAGTTCCCGCCACCCGCCACCCGGGGCTGCCACCCGCCACCTGAAACGCCTCCCCCGCTCATCATCCGGTCTCCGGTTTCCCTTTGTGTTTAAAGTTCCCGCCACCCGCCACCCGGGGCTGCCACCCGCCACCATGCATAAAGGCAACTAGGGCAGCACGCAGTGCTGCCCCTACCTCGAGACAGGCACAAAAAAGGCCGC
>CAIVYX010000187.1 GCA_903910245.1 uncultured Opitutia bacterium
GGCAGCCTCCCTTCCCTACGAACATAATATAAGGGAGGTGCGACCCGACCGGCCTCGTCCGAGCCGTGGCAACGTACCGCCCACCTAAATCCAGGAATAAGTGGAGCTCCAATCGGAATCGGCACAGGCGGGGACCCTTTCGAATTAGATGACAGATGACGGATGGCAGATGACAGCTAGGTAGGGACGGTTCTCCGAACCGTCCGCCTGCCGAACTAACTAACGGCGGGCTCGGAGAGCCCGCCCTACCTAATGATGCCCACAGCTAACATTCCGGTTTCCGGTCTCCCTTTGAGTTATACCTTTAGCCCAGATTCAACTGTCCGCCTTCGCAGAGGCTCGGATTGCCGAAGGTCTTCATCGGGTGACCGAAACCCTTAGCAATAGACATGAGTAGGCGGTTATGCGGCTCCTTCTTAAACTTGAGCGCGCGACCGGTCTTGAAGCCTAAGCCTCCGCCGATGAGCACCCACGGGATATCCTCATGCGAGTGGCTGTTGCCCTTCCCGAGCTCGTTCGTCCAGACGATGGTGGTGTTATCCAGCATGTTGCCCTTGCCGTCTGGCTCCGGGGTCTCCTGCAGGCGCTTCGCCAGGAAGGCAATCTGCTCGGCGAACCAGGTATTGATTTTGATGAGCTTCTCGACCGATCCAGTGTTCAGGTCGGGATCGTGCGAGAGCGAATGGTGACCTTCCTCGATGCCGATCCACTTCATTCGGGCACTGCCCACGGAGTTGGTGAACTGGAACGTCGAGACGCGGGCCAAGTCGTTCTGGAAGGCGCTGATGAGGAGTTCGGTCTGGAGGCGCGTGATCTGCGGGATACTGTCGTTGTCCATCGGTACGCCGGACTCCGGCGGATGGGGCACCTTGAGGGCTGACTGCGACTGGCTTTCCTTGAGGCCGCGTTCGAGTTCGCGCAAAGCGGTGGCGTGCTGGTCGAGCAGGCCACGGTCGCTCTTGTCGACGGCGTTCGCGACCTTAGCGATATCATCCTTAAGGCCGTCCAGGACAGACCCGAGGTTTTCCCCTTCCTTCATCGAGCCGTAGAGCTTGTCGAAGAGTTCGTAAGGGTTCGAGATGGGGGCAACGGGCTGGTTGGGCCCAGCGTAACTCCAGCGCGTCCAAGGGTCAGCGCGATTGCCAACAGCGATACCGATCTCCAGCGAACCGATGCGGGTCTTGGTCGAGGCGTTGGACTGCAGGTGCGTTCGCAGAACCTGGTCGACCGAAGGTCCGCTGGCCCAACCGGCCGGAGCGCCACCGCCCCCCATGATATTGCCAGGGAAGAGCTCGATGCCGGTGAGCAGGCAGCTCATGCCGCGCATGTGCGAATCACCGTCGCCACGCACGCGGTTGTTCACGCCCTTGAGCGTGAGCATCTTATCCTTGAACGGCTCGAAGGGCTTCATGATCGGCTTGAGCTTGAAGTTCGCGCCTTCCTCGTCGGGCCAGAAGGCCGGCGGGACGATGCCGTTGGGCGAGAAGATGAAGATGACGCGCTGGCGACGGCCGGCAATCGACCCAGCGGCACCGAGCGAAGCGAGGCCGCCTAAGAGCGGTAAGGCGGCGGCCGAGAGGCCGAGGCTGCGGAGGAAATCCCTACGGTGTTGGAGCGACATGGTCTTAGCGATTGGAAGGGGTGGCGGTGACGGTCGGGCGGAGCGCCGCGACGACGGCGACCTCGACAGCGAGGTTGCGGACGTGGAAGTTATCGGCGCGGAACTTCGTGGTCAGCTGACCGAGCAACTCAGGCGAATAGGCCGCAGGCGGCTGCTTCACCATTTCCTGGAACAGGTTGCGGACGAAGCCGGTCTGGCCGGAAAGGCTTTCGGCAGCGTGGGTCGCGACATCGCGGGCACCGGTGAGCTTAATGACCGAACCGTCGGCAGCGATATAATCGGCCGAAGTGTCGACGGGCTTCTTGTTGTCGGTGGCACGCACGCGCCCGACGGCGTCGAAACGCTCGAAGCTGAAGCCGAGCGGATTGATTGTCACGTGGCACGACATGCAGGCGGGTTTGGCGGTGAGTTCCGCGACCTTCTCACGCATGGTGAATGAGGGGTCGAACTTATCGTCCATGAACGCGATCGCCATGGGCGGCGGCTTCAACATCCGGCCGAGGATATTACGCGTCACGAAGACGCCGCGATGAATCGGCGAGGAGGACTTGGTGTAGGAGAAGGTCGCGAGGACGTACGGGTGTGTGAGCACGCCGCCTCGTTGGTCGGCATCCATCTTGACGGGCTGGAAGTCGCCGCCGGCCGCAACTTTCTGGCCATAGAACTTGGCAAGGCGCTCGTTCATCAGGATGGTATCACTGAGGAGGAGCTGGCGGTAGTCGGACTGTTCAGACCACACGATACTTTCGGCGAAGAGGTCGAGCGAGGTGCGCAGGTCCATGACGACACCTTGGTCGAAGCCCGGATATTCCTTCTGGTCTTTGGCAATCTCCGCGCCTTCCTCGACATGCAGCCAGTGATGGAGGAAGTCGCGGAGCTTGGACTTGGCGCGGGGATCCTTCATCATGCGCTGTGCCTGCTGGCGGACCTGGGCCGCGTCCTTGAGTTGGCCGGCGGCGGCGGCCTTCAGGAGGCTGGCGTCCGGGACGGAATCCCAGAGCGTCAGCGCGAGGCGCGAAGCGACGGCATAATCGTCCTGCGGACCGATGCCGGGATAAAGGAAGGCGGGGTTGGAGAGCGTGAAGATAAAGGCACGCTTGGCGGCAATCTCGGGGGCAGCGCTAGCATAGATTTTGGCGAGGTCGGCCTTTTGTTCGTCGGTCAACGGTCGACGGTAGGCCATCTGGGCGAAGCGCAGGGTGAAGGCCTTGAGCTTCTCGCCGCGGTCAGGCGCGTCGGCCTTGGTGCCGGCGAGACCGAACAGGTGTGGACCGATCATCGCGGAGACCTGCAGCGCGCCCTTGGCGACAGCTTCCGTCCACTCGCGTGAGACCGAAGCGCCGCGCTCGTAGCCGATGCTGCTGTCATCCGGCGGCAGGGATACGGAGATTACGCTGACCGGGGAGGAGGACTTGGGCGAAAGGTTGGCGCGAGGGACCACGGACCAGGCGCCGCCCGGCGGGCGCCACTCGAGCCTAAGTGAGGCGGTCTTATCCTTGTACTTGAAGAACTCGAGCTTGAGCGGATAGCTGCGACCGCCGAGGAGGAAGATCGGCGAAGAGGCCGTGCGCGTCATGGCGGAGCTCACCCAGATATCGATGAGGGCGTTCTTCTCGCTGCCGCCTTCCGGGGCGTTGACATAGAGACGCACGCCATTGGGCGAGGTGATGCGAAACTCGTATTCGCCGGTATCCGGCACGAGGACGGACCCGCTCCAATTGATGGAAAAGCGCTCGGTGTGACTCCCCTTCTCCGGCGGCCTCGTGCCGAAGTCAAAATCGATGGTCGCATCAATCTGCTCCTTGAAGCGGACCTCAGGCCTATCCTGGTCAGGCTTCTTGGGGTCGCGCTCCGGTCGTTCGCGATAGGAACCAACTAGGCCGCCCGTCTCGATCGTAGAGGTCGCGTTGCGGAGCGAAGCGAGGAGGTCGGCGATACTCTCGCGGTACTGGCGGACGGTCAGGTGCGCGAGTTCGATGCGGGGCGGATGATTGCGGGCGCGCGCCTCGGCGGAATAGAAGGCCTGATGGATATACTCCGCGGAGGCGGTAGCATCGGCGAGCGAGAGCGTGCCGGGGTCGTTCTCGGGCATCTCGCGAGCGATGTACTTGGCTAGGGAAGCGATGGACTTTTCCCCCACTAGCGGTTCGTCCGACTTGCCAGCGACGCCTTGGCCGACCGGCCCGTGACAGCTGATGCAGTCCTGGCGGTAGACAACGTCACCGGCGCGCGGGGCGGCGATATTCTTCTTATAATAGCGCTGGCCTTGGCGGCCGGCGAAGACGAGAGCGGTCAGGACGATGAGTGCGGCCACGACCTTGACGGACCGGGAAAGGGACATGAGGTTCTGACCGCTAAACTCACGGGGAAGTTCCTCTAAATCAAGCCCGCCTCCCCGAAACTAAACCACCCTTTACCCGCCGGATCGGCCTCCGGACGGCCGATGACCACATGGTCGAGCAATTCCACGCCCAACACCCTCCCGGCATCAGCCAATTGCCGGGTCACGGCCCGGTCCGCGGGACTCGGCGTCGGATCTCCGCTGGGGTGGTTGTGCGCCACGATCGCTGCCGACGCGGCATGCTTCAGGGCCTGCCGGAAGACCTCGCGGGGATGAAGCAAGGAGCTGGTCGCCGTTCCTGAGCTGACCTCGTGCAGCGCGAGCAGCCGGTTACGGCGGTTCAGGCAGAGGACCCAGCACTTCTCAACCGCGAGGCCAGCCGCGAACGGCTCGAGCCGCGCCCAGACCTTGGCGGGTGCGTCAAGCTTCTCGCCGGGATCATGCGCGCGCTCACGGATTCTTCGCGCGAGTTCCATCGCGGCGGTGAGCTCAGCGGCTTTCGCCGGACCAAGCCCGTGGACGCGACCAAAATCATGGGTATCCCAAGTCGCTAACGCGGCCAGCGAACCGGACTCCGCCAGCAACGCCGAGGCGACGACCGGCGCCGGGGCGCCCTTGGTGCCGGTGCCGATAAGGAGTTCAATGAGCTCAGCGTCGAGCAAGGCCCGCGGGCCAAGCCGCACCAGCCGCTCGCGCGGACGATCCTGGGAAATCATCCCGCGACGCTGACAAAGGCCAGCCGCCGCTCA
This sequence comes from uncultured Opitutia bacterium, assembly GCA_903910245.1. Classification (GTDB taxonomy): domain Bacteria; phylum Verrucomicrobiota; class Verrucomicrobiia; order Opitutales; family UBA953; genus UBA953. The sequence continues at coordinate 4,712 of CAIVYX010000187.1, forward strand.
AGCGGACCTACTACCCAGCGGTTCCACCTAGGCGACGGTAGTGGGCCAGCACTTTACCATAAGCCGGCGTCAGCGCTTCGAGTGATGCGACATTCAAGCCCAAGTCCTTGATCAAGCCGTCGCGTAGGCCATAGATCCAAGCGTGGACCTCGACCTTCTGGCCGCGAGCCCAGGCATCCTGCATGACGGTGGAGTGGCAGACATTGGCCGCCTGTTCGATGACGTTGAGCTCGCAGAGCGTGTCCAACTTTGCGGGGCCGAGCACGGACTCGACGACAATGGCGTGCTTGTGGTGCACGTCGCGCACATGACGCAACCAATTGTCGACGAGGCCTACATTGCGGCGCTCAAGCGAGGCCTGCACGCCACCGCAGCCGTAGTGCCCGCAGACGATGACGTGCTCAACCTTGAGGACATCCACCGCGTACTGCAGCACCGAGAGACAATTCAGGTCAGAGTGGACGACGACGTTGGCGACGTTGCGGTGCACGAAGAGCTCGCCAGGCAGCAGGCCGACAATCTCGTTGGCGGGGACGCGGCTATCGGAGCAGCCAATCCAGAGGTAGCGGGGATTCTGCTGCTTGGACAAGGTCTCGAAGAAAGCAGGGTCCTGGCGACGAACGCCTTCTGACCATTCACGATTTTGCCCGAACAAGTTTTCGATGGAAGACATCGAAGGCACTTTCATCGGGAAATGCCTTGGGCGAGCAAGCGAATAGGCGGAATATTCGCACCCGCCCCGCCCACCGCAGCCATGGGCGTGGCCTTTACCGGGGCCAGTTGCGGATGATCCCAAAGTGTGTCCCCCTTCTGCTTTTCGAGCCTTTCGTGTGTTGCTTCCGCCGGCAGAAATGGAAACTGCCATGTTTGTAGGCCTTTTCTGCACCCCTTGAGCGGCCTTCTTCACCTTTCGCCTTGTCGGGGGTTGAAACTCCGCCTGGCCCGTGGTGTATTATACATAACATGAAGACCAGTCTCCTCGCCCTGCTCGCGGCCGCTGCGCTCGCTTCGGCCGCCACTCCGAAAGAAAAGACCCCGACTTCCAGCACCGGAACCGTCGTGGTCGATAAACCGAAGGCCACGACCGACAAGAAGAAGACTAAGAAAGAAGTCCCGGCCGCTGCCGCGCTCGCCGAACCGGTCTCGCTCGTCGCCGACTCCGTCGACGCAGCCACCCAAATTGCGATGGAAGCCGCCAAGGTTGCACAGGCCGAAGCCGACAAACTCGCCGCCATCGGCACCGACAAGGTAGCCTCCCCTTCCAACGCTAAGCTCGCCGAAGCCGCGGTCGTTGCCGGCGCCACCGCCGCCAAGGAACTGAAGAAGGCCAAGAAGGAATCGGACGCTGAGAAAACCGAGAAGCCGGAAGCGAAGAAGCCCGAGGCCGAAGCCCCGAAGCCCGCCGCCAAGCCGACGGCCAAGAAGGCCGCCAAAGAAACCCCGGCACAGTAAGCGGACCAAGCCTCCGAAAGAGCCCTGGATGACGGGGCTTTTTTGTGCCTAGCCACGAAGGCTTTGAAACTTCCCCGGGCTTTCGCTGTATCATCCGTATCCCCATGAAGCCCGCCATCTTCGCCCTCCTGCTCGCCGCCAGCCTCGCCGTGGCCGCCGAGCCCGCCAAGGAAGCCCCCACCGCCCCGGAGCCGAAGCCTTTCTTCGATCCGGCCGCCCCAGCCCCGACGGTCGATCCGACCCAGCCCGTGCCCGAGCCTACCATCCCGACGCCCGAAAAGAAGAAGCCGGTCGTGATTGAAAAGAAGAAGAAGGAGAAAAAGAAGTAAGCTGGCACGAGGACCTGAGGGCACGATGGCCGGAGGGCCGGAGTAAATTTCGCCTGGTCTGCTTTGGCGTGGCTTCGCTGCCTTGGGTAGGGTTGAGCGGCCTCGCTCAACCACGTATCGAGGTAGGGACAGCACCACGTGCTGTCCTAAGCCGCCGCAAGGCGACACACATTAGGACGCGATAGTGATCACGTCCCTACCTCAAGACAGCTGATGGACTCAAAGGGGAACCGGAGACCGGATGATTGGCTGGGGCATAAACTTTCAGGTCTCGGGTCTCGGCAGTCGGGTCCCAGGTTCGGGTGCTCAGGTACAGGTGCGGGTGCGGGGCTACCACTGCCTAAGGTAAGCACTCCCCCGATACTCCATACTCGATACTCTATACTCTCTTCAGATCTGGCCAACCGGCCCTCGATTCCCGTTCACTCGACCAGAATTTCGCGCGGGCTGGAACCATTCTCCGGACCGACGTAACCCTTGTCGTGAAGGACATCCATAATGCGAGCGGCGCGGTTGTAGCCGAGCTTGAGGCGGCGCTGTAGCATCGAGACCGAAGCGCGGCGCGTCTCCTTGATGATGGCCCAGCTCTGCGCGACCAGCGGGTCTTCGCCTTCCTCCCCCTCTTCGCCACCCGTGCCGTCGGAGGCACCCTCCTCGATAGCCTTGATGACATCTTGGGCGAACTCAGGCTTGCCGTTCTTCTCCGCCAGGAACGCGACAATTGCGGCGACTTCCTGCTCGCCGACGAACGCACCCTGCACGCGGTTGAGCGTGGCGCTGCCCGGAGGCACGAAGAGCATATCGCCGCGGCCGACGAGGGTCTCGGCGCCACCACGGTCCAAAATGGTGCGCGAGTCGATCTGTGAGGCGACCTTGAAGCCGATGCGCGTAGGCAGGTTGGCCTTGATGAGGCCCGTGATGACATCCGTCGACGGACGCTGCGTGGCGAGCACGAGGTGGATACCCGCGGCGCGAGCCAGCTGGGCAATACGGGCGACCGACGTCTCGACGTCCTTCGCCGCGACCATCATGAGGTCCGCCATCTCGTCGATGATGCAGACGATGTAGGGCAGCTTCTCGTTCTGGACGCGCACGCCGTCGTCGACCACTTCTTCCGCCGCCGCGACCGCGGCGGCCAACTCGTCGGGGCTGAGTGCCAACTCCTCCTGCTTAGGGAGACCCGCCTCCTTGGCGAATTTAGCGTTGAAGCCGGTGATATTCTTCACGCCGCTTTTGGCGAAGATTTTGTAACGCTGCGACATCTCCGCGATGATCCATTTGAGCGCCGCCGGCACGCGCTTGGCGTCGGTCTCGACCGGGATCAGCAGGTGCGGCAGGTTGTTGTAAATCTGCAACTCGACGACCTTGGGGTCGACCATGATAAAGCGCAGGTCCTGCGGGGTGCAGCGGTAGAGGAGCGAGACGATGATGGCGTTGATGCAGACCGACTTGCCCTGGCCGGTGGCGCCAGCGATGAGCGCGTGCGGCATCTTGGCGAGATCCTGGATGACGGGCTTGTTGGTGACGCTGTCCACGCCAAGCACGACAGGCAGCTCCATGGCGGCCTCGGCCCAGGCTTTGGACTCGATGATCTCGCGCAGGAGCACGTCCTTGCGGTTCTTGTTCGGGATCTCGATGCCGACGGTACCCTTGCCTGGCACGGGCGCGAGGATGCGCACGGCCTCAGCCTCGAGGTTCATCGCGATATTATTCGAGAGATTAGCGATCTTCTCCACGCGCACGCCAGGCGCGGGCTTGATCTCATAGCGCGTAATCGACGGACCTTGCTGGATACCAACGTCGACGCCGTTGACGGGGTCGACGGGCACGCAATCGACTTTGAACTGCTTGAGCGTCTCGATGAGATCGGCGGCGCGTTTGCGGAAGTCCTCCGGCTCGGCCCGGGAGTTGGCGGACGGCTCGTTGAGCATCTTAATCTCGGGGAAGACGTAGTCGCCGCGCTTCTTGATAACTTGGCTGGCGCGGGCCTTCTCAATCTTGTCGGGCTGCACGACGAGCACCTTGCCTGCATTGGGGCCCAGCGGCTCGGGCTGCTTGCGGGTGGGCTTGGCTTCGACTTCTTCGCCGTCGTCCTCTTCTTCCGAGACCGACTTGGGCTTGTCTGGCTTCTTGTCCTTATTCGCAGGGTCAGGGGAAATGGTCACCGTGTCGGGCTCGACGAGATCAGGGCCTGTTGCCACCGGGTCGTCATGCGGGATGTCGACGGTGACTGGGGCGACCTTCGTGGCCGCCTTCGAGGCCTCCTTGGGCTGGGGCACCGCAATGGCGGTACCGATGACGTCCTGCTGCTTACGTCGGAGCTCGGCGGCGATGGTGGCGCGGCGGCGCTGCTCTTCCGCGATGGTCACGGCGGCGGCCTTGCGTTCGGCATTCCAGGCGCCGAAGCCGTCGCGCATCTCGGCAATCCAGGAAGACAGCGTGGCTTTGGGGTCGTCGGCCAGCGCGCCGAGGAGACAGAAGCCATAAGGGAACACGAGAATCCAAGTGCCGTAGTCACCGAGCACCGGATGGAAGACCGCGGAGAAGAGCATACTACCGAGCACGCCACCCGGTCCGCGTGGATCGAAGGCGACGGAGACATCCTTCGCGGTGCCGAGCCAGAGGGTAAGGATCGGGGCGAAGAGGACGACGCAGAGCACCATCAGGGTGACCTTGACCGGCCAGAGCGTGTGGGCGCGCTGGTTAAGCGCGAACCAGGCCGCCGCGAAGAGGAAGAACGGTACGAAGAATCCGGCGTAACCAAAAAGACTGAACAGGATGACCGCGACAGTGGCGCCGAAGGCACCGCACGGATTATGCTCAGTCGTCGCGTTCGATTCGGCCGGCAGACTGAACGTCTTCTCCAGCCATTCGGGGATGAGGTTCTGATCCGACGGAGCGTGGAATAGCATCGCGACAAGCAGGAACGCACCAATGAGGGCGAGCACGACAGCGACGATGGGTTTGCTCTCGCTGGCCGGACGGGCGAGTGTGGTGGAGCGTTTGCGGGCGGGGGCAGGCATGATTATTCGCCGAAGAGAGTTCCCTGCGAGGCGGCGTCCGGGGCGCTGGGAGGCGCCGGCTCGGTGTGCAGATGGCGAGGCGGACGCGTCACGCGGGCCGCGAGGGCGCGCGTGCGTTCTTGCGCGAGGCGTTCGACCATACCCGCGAGGGCGTGGCGGATCCACTTGGGCGTGAAGGCGGCGGCGGAATAGTCGCACGGGCCATAGCCATGCACGCGGCCAGCCTGGAGGAGCGAGTCGTTCTGGGCGAACTCGGCCTCGCTCTCCGGCACGTAGACCGCGAAGGCCTTGCCACCGTTCTTACGCAGGAGCGAGAAGACGGGGACGTCGCTGGGGCCGTCGGCGACGTAGATCATGTTCTCAAACGGCACGCGGCGATCCTCGGTCCGGACGAC
>CAIVYX010000188.1 GCA_903910245.1 uncultured Opitutia bacterium
GCCTTGGTCCGCCGGGCGGTAGCCGACTTCGTGGCCGACATTCCGATGGAGGCCGAACACCCCACTCGACCCGTTTTGGCGGCCGTAGAGGCCTCGTTGGAGGGGTTAAAGGGCAAACCTATGCTCCTTTGCTGGGGAATGAGGGACTTCTGCTTCGATCGGTCGTTCCTGGAGGGATTCGTCCGCCGTTTCCCGGACGCTGGCCGGCTCCAGTTCACCGACGCCGGGCACTATGTCCTTGAGGATGCGGGCGAGGCGGCGCTCGGTCCGATCGCCGCTTTTTTCGGGCCAGGCTGAGAGCCCGATTCCAGCCCCGCCTCCGAGGGACGGAAATCGACTGTGGATAACGTGTGAACAACGGTTTCTAACACCCCCTATAAGTTTCCGTAAGGGGTTGATTGGTAGTCATTTCTGGGCGTCCAAAAACATTCACGGCGAGGGTGTTTCCTGTTGCAGATGCCCCTGTGAAAAACAGCATGAAAAGACCTCTCCTTCAGGCGAGGAAATATCTTTTTTTTACACACCTAAACATGAGCGAAAATTCCGAGAAAACCCCGAATCGCGGCAAGCACGCCGGCAACGAAAGTTACGGCGCCGCCGACATCAAGCGCCTCAAGGGCCTCAAGGCCGTGCGCGAACGACCCGGTATGTATATCGGCGATACGAACGAGACGGGCCTCCACCACTGCGTGTACGAGATCGTCGACAACTCGATCGACGAAGCGCTCGCCGGTTATTGCAAGAGCATCAAGGTCGAGATCCATGCGGACGGCTCGCTGTCCGTCGAGGACGATGGTCGCGGTATTCCCGTCGCGATGCACCCGGAAGAAAAGATTCCGACGCTCGAGCTCGTGCTCACCAATCTGCACGCCGGCGGTAAGTTCGACAAGGGCGCCTACCAGGTGTCCGGCGGCTTGAATGGCGTCGGTGCGAAGTGCGTCAACGCGCTCTCCGATAGCTTCATCGCGGAAGTGAGCCGCGAAGGCGAAGTCCACCAGATGAAGTTCAGTCGAGGCGAAGTCACGCAGCCCATCAAGGTCATCGGCAAGACGAAGCGCACCGGTACGAAAATCACCTTCCATCCGGACCCGGAAATCTTCGTCGCCACCCAGGAGTTCAAGTACGATACGATTGTGCGGCGCATGCGCGAATTAGCGTTCCTCGTTCCCGGCATCACGGTCGACATGAAGGACCATCGTTCCAATCGCTCCGACAAGTTTGAGTTCAAGGACGGCATCGCCGAGTATGTCTCCTTCCTCAACGCCAATGAGGAGCGCCTCTTCGATAAGCCGATCCTCATCGCCGCGGAAGTCGACTTCACCGACCTGGCGAACCCGCGCGTGATGGCTGACGGCGAGAAGCCCACACCCGGCATGCGCCGCATGACCCTCGACGTCGCCCTGCAGTATAACGACCGCTACGACGAGATGGTCTTTAGCTACGCCAACCTCATCAACCAACCTGAAGGCGGTACGCACCTCTCCGGCTTCCGTTCCGCGCTCACCCGCGTGATTAACCACTACGCGAAGTCCAATAATCTCATTAAGGACAAGGATACCAAACTTAACGGTGACGACATGCGCGAGGGCCTCGTGGCCGTCATCTCCGTCAAGCACCCCGATCCGAAGTTCCAGTCGCAGAACAAGACGCGCCTCACGAACCCCGAGGTCGAAGGTATCGTGACTTCCGTCGTCGGTGAGCAGCTCAAGTACTACCTCGAGCGCGACCCGAAGACTGGCCGTCGTATCGTCGACAAGTGCCTCAATGCTGCCCGCGCCCGCGAAGCCGCCCGTAAGGCCCGCGAGACGGTCCGTAAGTCCGCCATGTCCTCCGGCGGCCTCCCCGGTAAACTCGCCGACTGCTCCGAAAGCGATCCGGCCGTCTGTGAACTCTACATCGTCGAAGGCGACTCCGCTGGTGGCTCCGCTAAGCAGGGACGCGACCGTCGCTACCAGGCCATCCTGCCGATCAAGGGTAAGATCCTCAACGTCGAGAAGGCCCGTATCGATAAGATCCTCTCCAACGAGGAAATCCGCACGATCATCACCGCCTGCGGTACCGGTATCGGTAAGCACGAGGGCGACGGCGCCTTTGATGTCACGAAGTGCCGTTACCACAAGCTCGTCATCATGACGGACGCCGATGTCGACGGTTCGCACATCCGTACGCTACTCCTGACGTTCCTTTACCGCCAGATGCCCGGACTCATCGAGGCTGGCTACGTCTACATCGCCCAGCCGCCCCTCTACCGCATCAAGCGCAAGAAGCGCGAGCAGTACGTCGATAACGACCCCGAACTGAACCGCATCCTGCTCGAGCTTGGCTCAGAGGACGTGAATCTCCTCCGCCTCCGCGACAAGCACGTCTTCCCCGGCCAGAAGCTCGATAAGATCGTCGAATCTCTCGCGCGCCTGGAAACCCTCGGTACCGTCATTGGCCGCACAGGTTGCCAGCTCGGCGCGTACCTTGACCAGCAGGACCATAAGAACCACGCGCTTCCCCGCTTCATCGTGCGCACTCGTACCGGCAACGAGGAGACCTATGAGTTCCTCGTCGATACCGACGCCAAGCAGGCGTACCTGCGCAAGGCCGGCGTCGAGGACTTCCTCGCCGACAAGATTGACCGCGAGAAGAAGCTCAAGGACGGCACGGTCGTCCAGGAACGCGTCAACGTGATCGAGATCTTTGAGAACGATGCCATCTCGAAGGTGCTCAAGGAACTTGAGACCCAGGGCATGGATGTGAAGCAGTTCACGACCGGCGAAGAGCCGCGCTACCACCTGATCGACGGTTCGACCGCCGAGGAGGCCCCAGCCGCCGTGGAAGGCGATGAAGAGCCTAAGGGCGAAGACAAGCCGGCTAAGAAGGTCGTCAAGAAGGCTGACCCCATTCCGCTTGGCTCGATTCTCGAGCTCATCGGCCAGATTCGCCAGTTCGGCCGCAAGGGCCTGACGATTCAACGATACAAGGGCCTAGGTGAAATGAACCCGAAGCAGCTCTTCGAGACCACGATGGACCCGGCCAAGCGTCGCTTCCTCAAGGTCGACATCGC
>CAIVYX010000189.1 GCA_903910245.1 uncultured Opitutia bacterium
ATCAGGTTGGCCCGATGGTTCTCGGCGGTCTTGATGCTGATGTTCAGGCGGCCGGCGACTTCCTTGCTGCTGTGGCTCTGGGCGATGAGCACGGCGATCTCGCGTTCTCGCGGGGTCAGCTGGTCGATCATGCCTTCGCCCAGGTGGGTGGGGGAGGCGAGGGCCTGGCGGACTGTGCGGCTGAAGTCCTCGTTGAACCAGGTGTTGCCCAGGGCGATGGCCTCGAGCGCCTTGCGAAGTTCGGAGAGCGGGCCGTTCTTGTTCACGAAGCCGTGGATGCCCGCCTGCATGAGGGCGCGGACGATGTGAGGCTCCTGCTTGCCGGAGAAGATCAGCACCTTCATCGCGGGTAGGCTACCGCCGAGACGGCGGAGGACTTCGATGCCGCCGACGCCGGGCATGATGACGTCGAGGACTAGGATATCTGGGCGCAGCTGCAGAGCCAGCTCGACGGCGCTCTCGCCGTCGGAGCCCTTACCGGCCAAGTCGCAGCGCGGGTGCGCGTGGATCATCTCCGCGACCAGGTCGCAGACCGCAGACTGATCCTCGATCACCAGCACGCGCTTCGTGCCCGCCGGCGCGGACGGTAGAACCGGCTTCTTTGGGAGAGGGAGGGCTGGATAGGCGGCGGGACGGCTGACGCGGATCTTACGCAATGATGACTTCATGGAATCGTTCCATGAGATATCTCCTGTTTTGCGGCTTATTATCAACGTAAACAGAATGGGGCTTATTCCTCATCCATGCATAAGAGAAAAGGATTAGCATTACTGGCCTCGCTGATGGCGATGGCTGCGCTGGTCGCGCTGGCCTTTACGTTGGCCTCGCTCGCCATGATTGAACTCAGGCAGCAGGAGGCGGTCCGACGAGGACGCGCGCTACGAATAGCCTCTGAAAATGCCGCTAGGCTTGGCCTTGCGGAATTACAGGCCGGGCTTGGCCCTGATGTCGGCCTTAGTTATGAATCGTCGCCCGGACAGCTGATTGCCGGAAGCAAGTCAGCGCAGGTGAAACTGACAGGTGAATTCGCGGACGGTTCCCTCCTTTGCCGTTGGTCGACAACAGATCTCTCCATGGGGCACGACGTGGCCGCCCGCTCTGTAGCCTCCGGGCAGGCTTCGGCCTGGGCTCGGACGGCCGCTGGCCGAGCCAAACTCCCGTTCGCTTTGGCCGAGTCGGTATCGCCGTCGCAATCGATTGCACTGGCTGGCGGTGGACCTGAGTTTTTCGGCGTGGCGCCGTCCCCGGCGAACTCATGGCAGGTGCGAGGTCTGCTCACCGATCCCGTGAGAGGAGGTTGGAAGAAAAATCTCGCCGACGACGCGGCGCTGGTCGCCGAATTCGGAGAGGTGATCGGAGATGTCCTTCGGAGTTCCGCTTTCGCTTCATCTCCGGCGAAAGGCTATCCGCTCATCCGACTCGAAGACGGTCCGAGGTCACTCTCGACTTTACCCGTTCTCGCAGATTTCAGGTTGAGCCTAGGTTTCTTCAACTCGCGAAGTGACGGTCGACATCGGTTGCGATTCCACGGGACGATGGTGTTCTGGAATCGACTCACCGTGCCGGTACTCGCTGGCCCGCAGGGCAAGATGTTCCTCGTGGAGATTATGGGTTCTCCAGAGGTAACGGTGACCAACCTGGAGACGCAGAGTTCCTTCGTCACCGATCTGGATGACTGCCCGCAGGAAGATTTCGGGATTATCCGGCAGGGCTTGCGTGAGAGGGGTCTGTGGCTCTGGGCGGAAATCACCGATGCGTCGACCTATGGGATGGCAGGGCGTGGGCTTTTGCCGGGCGAGGTCTACGCGTTGGTCAATCCGGTGCCGACGAGTCAGCCGCAGGGCCTGGCGCGCATCTTGACCAAGACGACGTGGAAGATGGACCGGGCCTCTCATGGTCCTGGCTGGAAGCGGCCGGAGCCGACGGTATTTCTGCCGTCGGATCAGATCGAGATCGCGGTGCGCTTCAGGGGCAAGGTAGGTATCCGTCTGAGGCCCTATGCGGGGGAGCCGCCTCGTGATGTCGCCATCGCCGACTATCCCGCCAAGCCGGTCATCGCGTTAGAGAACATCCCCTTCCCGGATTTCATGATTCGTACTACCGGCGAAGATTATTCGCGGGAAGACAGTTCGGGTTATGTGATTGAAGAGCGTCGGGCCTGTCTACGCGTGCGCCTCAAGCCGCGTGAGACGAGTGAGTTCTGGGCGGCCGCCGACGTGGGTCGGTTTTCAAGATCGAGGTGGGATTTCTCGGAACCGATGGACGCCACTGATTGGGTCGTCGATCATCCTGTGGCGGCTGCGTTGGACGTCGTGGATCACGATGCTTCGCCGTTGGCTGGTCCTCTCTGGGATCTCCATCCCAATCGTCATGACGCCAGCGAGACGGGGGCGTTTGCCTCGGTGAGACTCCGTGATTTCCCCAGCGCTCCACGCCTGTCCGTCGGTTCGCTCCGTCATCTGGAGTCATCAGGGTCCTCGGTCTGGCGCGAGCGCCTGGATTCCGCGTTCTTCGCCGCACCGTTGACAGTTCCTGAGCCGGGCGTCGTTTCGCATAACCCATTCTTGATCGCAGCCGGTGACGGGGTGGTTGCGGGATCGACGGAGGCCGCGCGGGGATTTTACGTCGTCGGGCCATTTAACGCTAACTCTCGAGACCCCAAGGCCTGGGAGGCTTTCCTGCGCGCAGCGGAAGGTGTATGGATGGCGGATGCTGGCGGTCCGTTTGCGCCACAGGAACTGCGCGGCCCGGTTTTCTTTACTAGACCTGGCGGTGCTTCGCTCGCGAAAGGGGGAGCACTGGGTCAGGTCGACATCGCGGACAAGCCTGCGGCGATTTTATCGGAATTGGCCTTCGGGGGGCTAGTTAGTCAGCAGGGTGTGCGATCACTAGATGCGGTCAAACTCACCGAGCTGGCGCGCAAAGTCGTCGAACTACAGCCGCGCCATGGCTGGCCCTATGCTTCGTTGGCAGCCTTCGCCCAATCGCGGATTTTAGAGCAGGCTTTGGAGGAGGCGGGCATCAACCGTCCCTATGCTTCGGTGGCGCCGGAATTACCGATTCATCTTCGGGCGAATGATCTGCTGGAGGCTTGGGCACCTTTACTCACGGTGCGGGGGGATACGTTCAAGGTCGCCGGGCGGGCAGAGGGGGAGGGCGGGAGCTCTGTCTGTGAGCTAATCGTCCAGAGAGTCGCCGAAGAACATCCGACAAGCCACCTCGGCCGCCTGTTCAGAATAATATCGGTGCGGTTTCGTAACCGGTGAAGGGCGGGGCGGACTTGACTGGCGGGAAAAAGGGCTAAGATGGAGGGTATGGAATCTAATCCCTTCATCGTCGCTGACGCCCCTGCCTCTGACCGCGCGGCTTTCTTCCGTCGCACCTACGGCCTCGTGGCCATCGGCTTTGCCGCCTTCGCGGCCTTGCTGGCGATCTTCTTCGTCGGCTTCGACCAGCGCAGCGGTATCGCCTTCGCGGTATTCGCTGGCCTCGGTTCCATGATCAGCTCGCTGGGCGGATGG
>CAIVYX010000190.1 GCA_903910245.1 uncultured Opitutia bacterium
GATGGTCTTACTGATGCCGGCGGCCTGCAGGGCCTGTCGGGCGACGTGCACCTGGTAGGCCAGATCGACCACGTAGGGCTGCCACTCCTTCTTCAGGAGTTCCTTCGGGTCGGCCTGGAGTTTGGATTCAGCCTCAGCGGAGGCGGATTTGATCTCGATCAGGTCTAGAGTGTCGCCCGTGACACGGATCATGTCCGTACGGGCCATGAGGCTGCCGGCCGCAAAGGTCGCCTCGTGCAGGGTGCAATCGCCGGCCTTGATCTTGGCGAGCGTCCGGGCCGAGGCCTCGGCATGGGACTCCTTCGGCACGAACATGTCTTCGCCAGGATAATAGACCTTCACCAGCTTCTCGAACATGTAGCCGCCCCGAGCGAGCTGCTGCATGTACTCGTTCCCGTCCGCCTGCCGCGGCAACGCCGGGCGGACCAGCGCATGCTTCAACTTGATCGGACACGTCAGCCCCAGTTTGAAGAGAGATTTAGACAGGGACTGAGCGGACATTTCGCTAGGTATGGGTAGGAGTGGGCCTTGGTGCAAGGGGTAGGGCGAGGGATGGGAGGAAGGGACTGTTAAATAGATACTTATAGGTGTTAACATTATATTGACACAGGGCTGTGCTGGTCGAATAATTCTGAAAATAACGCATTAAGGCCGTTAAACGCCCAAACCCAATGACCGCCAACACCTCCCGATTTCGTCCCGGACTGCTGAAGTTCGAGGGTGACCTGTCGCCGATCAACGAGGTCCTGGCGCTCCTGCGTGCCGCCGGTGGTCGTCCGTTCTTCATGGGCGGCTGCGTCCGTGACGCGTTGCTGGGCATCGGCTCCAAGGATTTCGACATCGAGGTCTTCGGCCTGAGCGTGGCCCAGATCCAGAAGGCGCTGTCCGCCCGCTTCGAGATCATCTCGGTCGGCGCCGCCTTCGGTGTCATCAAGCTGAAGGACCTGCCGGTCGACGTCTCGGTCCCGCGCCGCGAGAACCGCGTCGGGGCAGGGCACCGCGATTTCGAGGTCTTCGTCGATTCGACGCTGACGCCGAAGGAAGCCGCGGAACGCCGCGACTTCACGATCAACGCCATCGGCTGGAACGACGAGACGGGCGAACTGCTGGATTTCTACGACGGCGAGCGCGACCTGCAGGCCGGCGTGATCCGTCATGTGTCGACGAAGTTCGCCGAAGATCCGCTGCGCGTTTTGCGCGCCATGCAGTTCGCCGCCCGTTTCGAATTCACCGTCGCTCCGGAGACCGTCGCGGTCTGCGCGACCTTGCATCCGAACGACCTGCCGGCCGAACGCCTGTACGAAGAGTGGTCGAAGCTGATCCTGAAAGGACGTAAGCCTTCGCTGGGACTGAAGTTCCTGCGGGAGTGCGGCTGGCTGCGGTATTTCCCGGAGCTCGCCGCCATCGTCGACGTCCCGCAGGACCCGGTCTGGCATCCGGAGGGCTGCGTCTGGACGCATACCCTGCATTGCATGGACGCGTTCGCGAAGAAGCACGTCGGCGATCCGCGCGAAGACCTGGTCGTCGGCTTCGCCGTCCTGTGCCATGACCTGGGGAAGGCCGTCACCACGGTCATGTCCGAAGGCCGCTGGCGTGCGTTGGGCCACGAGGAGGCCGGCGTGCCGATCGCCCGCCAGTTCCTGGGTCGCCTGACCCGGGAGCAGGGCCTGATCGACGAGATCGTCCCGCATGTCGCCAATCATGATAAGCCGTCGGCGCTCTTCCGCGCCCAGTCCGGGGACAACGCCGTGCGCCGTCTGGCCCTGAGGGTCGGGCGCATCGACCGCCTGCTGCGCGTCGACCTGGCCGACCGCCAGGGCCGCCCGCCGCAGGTCGTGGGCGATACCACCGATCATGGCGCCTGGCTCCTGGCCAAGGCGCAGGGCATGAACCTGGACAAAGGCGTCCCGAAGCCGATCCTGCTGGGCCGTCACCTGGTCGCCCGCGGACTGCAGCCGGGGAAGGATTTCCGGCGGATTCTGGATGCGGCTTTTGAGGCCCAGTTGGAAGGTGCTTTTGCGGACGACGCCACCGGGAGCACCTGGTTGGATACTTATCTGGCAAAGCTGCCCTGACCTTTTACCGCATGCGCGGCGAGGCAGGGTAGTGCGTCAAAAACATGTCGACCGCGGCTTAATAAGGTTTATCGATGAGACTATCGCCATGACACAAGAATCCAGGTCCAGTTCCCGTGGCATCGCCGCTTGGTGGCTCCTCGTGGCCGCCTCTCTTGCCGCCCTCGTCGGTGTCATCGCTGGGAAGTTATTCTTCTCCACAACGAAACTTGTTGAGAAGCCAGTGGAGGTGCTCGTCGAGAAGAAGGTCGAGGTCCCGGTCGAGGTGATCAAGACCGTCGAGAAGCGCATCGAGGTGCCGGTCGAGGTCGTGAAGACCGTCGAGCGGAAGGTCGAGGTGCCGGCCAAGCTGACGGAAGCGCAGAAGATCGCCGTCGCGGTGGTGGATCAAATCGTCGACGCCGAGTCTCGTTCGGTCGGCATCGGTCCCAAGTCGATCTTTCCCCCCGAGGGGAATGCGGTGAAGGTTTTCGTGTCCATTTCGGATGTCGCTAAAAGCCAAATCTCTGAGTCCGAAGTCCGGGCGCGGGTCGAGTCGGTCTTCCGCCGGGACGGTTTCACAGTTCACCCC
>CAIVYX010000191.1 GCA_903910245.1 uncultured Opitutia bacterium
AAGAGTTCGCGCTTCTCCTGCTTCAGTTCTTCGATCCGTTCCTCGACCGTGCCCGGCGCAATCATGCGGTAGATGAGCACAGGGTTTTTCTGGCCGATGCGATGGACGCGGTCAACGGCCTGGGCCTCGACGGCGGGATTCCACCATGGATCCATCAGGAAGACATACTCGGCCGTATTGAGCGTGATACCCGTCCCGCCCGCCTTCAGCGAAGCCAGGAATAAAGCCGGGCCTTTGGTCTCCTTGAACTGCTCGACGGGCGCAGAACGATCCTTGGTCTCGCCGGTCAGCTCATAGATCGGAAGCGAAGGCAAATCGCGAGCCAGCGCCGACTTGACGCGCTCGATGAGCGAGACGAACTGCGAGAACACCACGGCCTTAGAACCATTGGCCGCGATTTCGGAAAGCTTCGAGACGAGCAACGTAACCTTGCCCGAATGGGCCGAAGGGCAGTTGGAGTTATCGGGCAGAAGGCCCGGATCGCAACAGACCTGGCGCAGGCGCATTAGGAGCGTTAGGACCGAAGTCGCATCCTTGGAGAGCAACGAGGCGAGTTCGCCGGAAAGGCCGCTTCCTTGCGTGAGATGCTGGTAGAGCGAACGCTGCTCGTGGGTGAGCGGGCAAGGCAGGACAACCTCCATCTTCGGTGGAATGTCGGAGGCGACATGGCGCTTGAGGCGACGTAGGATGAACGGCGAGACCTGCCGACGCACCTTGCCGAGGGCGACCGAAGCGTCGCGCAACATCATGCGTTCGAAATTCGCGCGCTTGCCGAGTAACCCTGGCATCAGAAAACGGAAGATTGTCCAGAGATCGGTCGGGCGGTTCTCGAGCGGCGTGCCGGTGATCGCGATGCGATGATCGGCTTGGACCGAAACACAGGTCTGCGTCGTCTTGGATTCAGGGTTCTTAATCGCCTGCGCCTCGTCGAGGACGGCGTAACCGAAACGGGTCTTGGCCAGCATGTCCGCATGGCGGCGTAGCTGCGTGTAACTTGAGATCCACAGCTTGGCAGACGGGTTCTTGATGAAATCGTCGTCCGCCGTAAGCACGGCCACACCGGCACTCATTTCAGGATGGAACCGCTTGATTTCGCCGAGCCAGACCGGGATGACGCTCGCCGGGCAGACGATAATGGAACGTTCACCGACCGGACGGGACGCGAGCAAGGCGAGAACCTGTACGGTCTTCCCCAAGCCCATCTCATCGGCCAGTAACGGATGGGCCCCCAGTTCGCACAACCGTCCGAGCCAGGCGACGCCTTTGGCCTGATAAGGACGGAGATGGGCGGGCAAATTATCCGGCGGCATGGGCTCCTGGAGCAGCTTGTCCTTCCAGGCCTTAAGGTCGTCGTTCAGCTTCAAGGCTCCAACGGCGGCATGATCGAAGAGCGAGAGGAGCAGGTAACGCGGCACCTCCCCTTCCTTGGCCCGCCAATCTTCGGAAAAGTCTGCGACGGCGGCGTTATAGGCGACGACACCCTTACCAGGTAGAATCACAGGTCGACCGCCGGCCTTGAGCAGCAATTTCTGCTCATCCGCTAAGAGCCGATGTCCGCCAGCCTTCAGCCGCCAGTTCAACTTGAAAGACTTACCGTCGGCGGCGGATTCGGCCTCCGCATCCACCGCGACCTGTAGCTGTTCGTTGCGGAAGATATTCAAGGCGTCTTCGCCGATGAGCTTGAAGCGCTTGCGCCAGTCGTTGAGCTCCTCGCGAACGAAGCGTTCGATGCGGCCGATATTATCAATCGCCCATGTGCCGACCGTCTTACTGTAGACGAAGCCGGCGCGATGGGCGACGGTGTTGAAACGGAAAAGGGTCTGGCGCTGCTCGTCGGAAAGTTCATCGCCAGGAATCGCCCCCGGACCGAAGCAATTCCAAGCATGACCTCCGCGACCGGCCCAAGCGGCGGAAACCTTCAGTCCGTCAGAGGTCAGACCGAAGGTAATCTGGAGTTTCAGGGAAGCACGGCCAGCGCCATCCTTCCTCTCAGGCTCCTTCGGCGGCTCCGGCACGACGGCGGCGGCGGCCTCATCGATTGCCGGCAGCTCGTCAGCTAGTAACTCTTCCACCTCATAGATAGACGCGAC
>CAIVYX010000192.1 GCA_903910245.1 uncultured Opitutia bacterium
CTCGTCATTGTGCGCGAAGAGCGGAGACATCTCGGTCTCTTCCATGAGTGAGGCCTTCGCCTCAGGGACTTTCTCGATCTCTTTCTGAAAGAGTTCCCTTAGGTACTTTCCGTTAGGGTGAACCTGGAAAAGCACCCGGGGCAGGCCGGAGCCCTCCATCATTCGGAAAGCCGCGTCGGCGTAATAACTATAGGCGATGAGCGGGGCGCAGCGCGCCAAGGCGACCTGGCCGGCCTTTTCGCTAAGCAGCCGGTCAGCGACAGCGAAGTGGGGCGAATCTTTCCGGCGATTGAAACGCGCCTGAAGAGTCTGCACGAAGGCGCCATACGAGCGGACGGCTTTCGTGGCGGGAATGTCAGCGTGATGCCGGACCTTGGCGAAGCGATGGAAGTTCTTCCCGCACAGCCCGGTCTCCGCCCAGAATTTTGAGAAATACGCCTCGGTGATCAGGGCCTCCAAGGCATGGTTCTCCTGCAAGGCCAGGGCGGACTGATAACGGTCACGCGGACCGGCGAAACAGATGACGGCGGAGGGAGGCAAGGAGTTCAGGGGATGAAGATATCAGCGTCACCGATGATTACTTCTTTGCCGTCGACGGTGCAGATAGTGGAGAAGTTCACCCGCTTCTTCTGAACATCGACTGACAGAACGGTGATCGTGGCTACTAAGACGTCGCCAATGAAAACCGGGCGACGAAACTTCAGGTTCTGGCCAGCATAGACGCATCCTGGCCCAGGCAAACGAGTCCCGAAAAGACCCGAGAAGAAACTCGCCCCAAAAAGTCCATGGGCAATCCGCTTCCCGAAGCGCGACTTGCTGGCATATTCATCATCGAGATGAACTGGATTATGATCACCGGATAGATTGGCGAAGCCAGCTACGTCGGACTCTGTGACCAGGTGCGACATTGTCGCCGTCATGCCTGGTGTGATTTCCTCAATTTGATACGAATTCTTCATTTCGGATTTGGAAGACCCGCTATTACGAGCCAAAGCAATTCTTCACCGCAGCGATCACGCGGCTGCGATTCTCTTCGCTCAGGCCGGCACCGGAGGGGAGGCAGAGTCCTTGGTCGAAGAGGCGGGCGCTGACCTTGCCGCCGTGCATCTCGGCGGAGGCGAAGACGGGCTGGAGGTGCATGGGCTTCCAGACGGGACGGGCTTCGATGTTCTCGGCCTCGAGCGCGAGGCGGACCTGCTCGCGCGTCACGCCGGCAATCGCGGGATCGATGGTGAGGCAGGTGAGCCAGCGGGTCGATTGTCCCCAGGAGGCTTCGGGCTGCATGGTCACGCCAGGGAGAGCTTTGAAGGCTTCGGCGTAGGCTCTGAAGTGCCCACGACGACGAGAGACCTTGCCGGAGAGACGGGTAAGCTGACCAAGGCCGATACTGGCCGAGATATTGCTGAGGCGATAGTTATAGCCGATGGTGGAATGTTCGTAATGCGGAGCGGCATCGCGCGCCTGGGTCGCAAGAAATTTAGCCTGCTGGGCAAGATCGGCGTCATCGGTGACGAGCATGCCGCCGCCGCCGGTGGTGATAATCTTGTTACCGTTAAAGGAATGGATGCCGGCCAGGCCGAAAGACCCTGGCGAGGCTTCGCCATAAGTGGCACCGAGAGCTTCGGCGGCGTCTTCGATAAGTTTCACGCCGTGTTTATCGCAACAGGCTTTGATGGGAGTGATATCCGCCGACTGGCCATACAGATGCACGAGGACGAGGGCCTTGGGCGCTTTACCGGCCTTGGCTTTTTGCTCGATGACGGCGCAGGCGAGCGCGGGATCCATGTTCCAGCTCCGCTCTTCGGAATCGATGAAGACTGGCTTGGCGCCAAGATAGGTGATGGGCGCGGCGGAGGCGACAAAGGTCAGCGACGAGCACAGGACTTCATCGCCCGGACCGACACCAGCGAGGCGGAGAGCAAGATGCAGGGCCGCGGTACCTGAGGATACGGCGAC
>CAIVYX010000193.1 GCA_903910245.1 uncultured Opitutia bacterium
CTCAGCAACAAGGGCAACTTCCTCTCCCTCAAGCTCACCAAAGTCGCCGCCGGCACCTCCTTTAAGGTCTCGTTCGCCCACGGCGCGATCAATTCCGGCGACGTACTCCGCAAGGTGACCTCCCAGGTCGCCACCGCCACCGACCTCCGTGCCTTCACCAAGGGCGGCCCCGCCCACTGGACCCAAGACGTCGTGACCGAAGGCGTCCTCGGCGAAGTCGACCAGACCAAGCAGGCCGACGCCGTCAAGGCTCAGCTCGCTGGCGAAAACGACGCTGCGCAGAAGCAGGTCCTCAAGGACAAGCTGGCCGAAATCGTCAACGCCCCCTACCTCGTCGACAATATCAGCGTCCCCTCGGACAACCCCTACAACGCCTGGATCCGCGTCGGTGCGATTGACTTCTTCAAGGACGGCCGCATCGCCTTCGCCACCTGGAGCGGTGACGTCTGGATCGGCAAGTTCGCCGACGACAACTTCAGCAAGATCACCTGGCATCGCTACGCTACCGGCATCTTCCATGGCCTCGGCCTGAAGATCGTCGACGAGAAGATTTACGTCCTCGGCCGCGACCAGATCACGCTCCTGCACGACTTTAACAAGGACGGCGAAGCCGACTTCTACCAGAACTTCAACAACGACGTCCAGGTCACATCGAACTTCCACGAGTTCACGTTCGACCTCCAGACCGACTCGCAAGGCAACTTCTACTTCCTCAAAGGCGGACCCGTGAACCCAGGAGGCCGCGGCTGGGGTCCCCTCAGCGACCACCATGGCTGTATCTTCAAGGTCTCGCCTGACGGCCAGAAGTTTGAGGTCTACGCCACCGGTATCCGCGCTCCGAACGGTATGGGCGTCGGCCCCAACGGCGAGATCTCTAACGGCGATAACCAGGGAACCTGGGTCCCCGTCGACTACATCCACTTCTCCAAGCCCGGCGAATTCATCTTAGTTCCTGACCTCTCGCACATGAACCCGCCGCCCACGAAGTTCAGTCCCCACCTCTGCTGGGTGCCCTACGACATGGACAACTCCAATGGCGGGCAAATTTGGGTCCCCGCCAACAAGGGTAAGTGGGGTCCGTTCGAAGGCCGTATGCTCTACCTATCCTACGGCAAGTCCTCGCTCTTCGCCGTTCTCCAGGAACGCGTCGGCGACATCCCGCAGGGCGGCGTGGTCAAGTTCCCCCTTAAGTTCACCTCGGGCATCATGCGTGCCCGCTTCAGCCCGACGGACGGCCAGCTTTACGTCTCTGGCCTTAAGGGCTGGCAGACCAACGGCGTCAAGGACGGTGCAATCCATCGCGTGCGCTACACGGGAAAGTCCGTGACCATGCAGGAATCTCTCCACGTCTCCAAGCGGGGTATCACCATCGGCTTCACCGGAGCCTTGGACAAGAAGACCGCCACCGACCTCCAGAACTGGTCGATCGAACATTACAACTACCTCTGGTCCAGCGCCTACGGCTCGGCCGAATACAAGGTTAGCAAGCCGACGGAAAAGGGTACCGAGTCAGTGGCAATCAAGTCAGTCAAGCTCTCTGATGACGGCAAGACGGTGTTCCTCGAAGTCCCCGGCCTCGTTCCGGTGATGCAGATGCGCATCAAGATGAACGTGAAGGCTGTCGACGGATCCCGCGTCCCCGACGACATCGGCAGCACGATTAACGTCGTCCCGGAGAAAGAAGGCGAAGACTACCGCTCGTTCGCCAAGTAAGCTAAGGCGAATCCCTCACGTCGAAAGGCCCGGTTCACACCGGGCCTTTTTGTTGGGGGCTTGCCTGATGGCGGGAATACCTCTCATTAAGAGGCGTCCCGCCGCTATGCTTTTCCGCTGCCTCCTCTGCCTGCTTGCCGCGACCATCGCGACCACCCTCTCCGCGCAGGACCTGCCCGGACTCAAGGTCACCTTCACCGCGGGTGGTAAGACCGATATCCGCTCCGACCGACTGCTCGCCTTCACCGTCCCCGCCGGTCAGCCCCCCACACCCTTTCTGCCCGCAGGACCTTTCGCCGTAAAGTGGGAAGGCGACCTCCAGTCCCCGCTACGCGGTACGTTCAAGCTGAGCGCCGAATCCTCCGGTAAATTTAAGCTCAGCCTCAACGGACAGCCGCTGCTCGACGGCCCCGGACTCAAGACCGTCCAACTCAACAAAGGGGCCAACCGTATCATCGCTGAGATTGCGAGCGCCGACAAGGGCGACACCTTCGTGCGCCTGAGCTGGGCTTCGAAAGATTTCCCGCTCGAGCCCATCCCGCCGACACTGCTGACGCATCCGGCCGACAAGGACCTCGACGTCGCCACGCAGCGTCGCGACGGGCGACACCTCTTCGCACAGATGAACTGCGCCGCCTGCCACGCCGACGCCGCACTGCTGCCAATCAAAGGCACCGGTATGCCGGAACATGGTCAGATCGCCCCACTGCTCTCCGAGCTCGGCACGAAATTCAAGAAGGACTTCCTCGCCGACTGGATCCATGACCCGCACTCCATCCGCCCGCATTCGCTGATGCCCAAGGTCTTCGCCGGTGCGGGCGCAGAACAGAAGGCCGCCGACCTCGCCGCGATGCTCACGCAGGGCGCCGCGCCGAAGGAATCCGCCCTCGACCTTAAGCTCGCCCCACAAGGCGGCGCACTCTTCGCTAACATGGGCTGCGTCGCCTGCCACCAGCGCCCCGACGCCGAAGGCAAGGACGCACACGACCGCATCCCGATGGGACATATCCGCGATAAGTGGCATGCCGCCCCGCTCATCGAATTCCTGAAGGACCCCGCCAAGCACTATCCGAGCACGCGCATGCCGCACTTCCGCCTGGAAGACGAGGAAGCCACGCAACTCGCGGCCTACCTCATCACCAATAGCCGCATGGTGAAGCGCAAGGACCTTGCCGGCGACGCCACCCGCGGTGCCACCCTGCTCGTCAGCGCCGGTTGCCTGAATTGCCACGCCGGCATGCCCGCCACGACCCAGCCGACCCTCGCGACCGTGCTTAAGTCCGGCGACAAGGGCTGCCTGAGCCCCGACGAAAAAGCCCGCGCCGCAGCGCCTGACTTCGCCCTGACGGCCACGCAGCGTGCGTCACTCAAGGCCTTCCTGTCTTCCGACCTCGCGTCACTCAAACAAGACACCCCGGCTGAGTTCGCCGAACGCCAGATCAAGAACCTCAACTGCGTCGCCTGCCATTCGCGCGACGGTAACGTCAGTACCTGGACCAAGGTCGACGGCGAAGCGAAGAAACTGCGCGATGCCCTCCCAGCCAAGGAACATGTCGAAGGCGAACCCGTACCAGACGCACCAATTCCTCCGCTGACCTGGCTCGGTGAAAAACTCCGCCATGACTGGATGAGTAAGTTCATCGCCGGACAGATCGAATATAAGCCACGCCCGTGGCTCATCGGCCGTATGCCCGGCTTTGCGCACTATGCGGACGGACTCGCGCTTGGACTCAACCACCAGCACGGTCTGCCGCAGAAAGAAGCCGTCGAGCCGGCGCCGAACCCGGAGAAGGCCGCCATCGGCGAAAAACTCGTCGGCGCCGATGGAGGCTTCAACTGCATCACCTGCCACGCCGCAGGCGACCAGGCCGCCACCGCCGTCTTCGAGGCTCCCGCCATCAACTTCGCGCAGTCCGCCGAACGCCTCCGCAAAGGCTACTTCCACCGCTGGACCCTCGCCCCGACGCGCATCGATCCGGACACCAAGATGCCCAAGTACGCCGACCCCGAAGGCGTCACCCAACTAACCGACCCCTACGACGGCAAAGGCCCGGCCCAGTTTGAGGCCATCTGGGAGTATATTCGGACGGTTAAGTAGGCTGAATCAGGGCCAGGGACAGGGCTAGGGCTAGGTTATTAAACCTGATACCTAAATAACTGATAATTAGGTTATTAGGTAACTATTCCA
>CAIVYX010000194.1 GCA_903910245.1 uncultured Opitutia bacterium
GCCGCTCCTCAAGGAGTACTGGTTCGATAACACGAAGCGCTACGAAGAGGTCATGCAGCAGCTCCGCAAGGACCTGGCCGATTTCTAAACACCTGATGGTCGCGGAAGCCACAGTCGCCTCCGAGCCCCCGGCCAACCGCCGGGTGCGGAACCTGTACCACATGTTACTCTACGTGTGGGGGCGCTACGACAAGGACCTGGCCGATAGCGCCCGCGAGGTCGGCACCGAGGGGGAGATCTCCTCGTTGCCTAATCTCTTCGCTCACGTCCTGAGCGAAGCGGTCTCACAGCAGCTACGCCGCGGCCTGTATCGCGATTATCAGCCGAAGGAAGAGGTCGGCCCGCGCATCCGTGGCCAATTGCAGGTCGGCCCGTCCGTCGGCCGCATGCTCTTCCGCCAAGGCCTGGCCCAATGCGTCTTCGACGAGTTCAGTCCCGACACGCTCCATAACCGGATTATCAAGACGACCTTACTCCGCCTCCTGCGAGAAGGCGGCTTAGAGGAGCAGATCGCCCTGCGGGTGCGCATGCTCCTGCCGCGCCTGGGCGAGGTCAGCGAGCTCGACCTGCGCTCCCGCCATTTCTCGGAGGTCCGTCTGCATCGCAATAACCGCGAATACGGCCTACTATTAGACATTTGCCGCTTCATCTACGAAGAGGCGATGCCGACCCCGCAGGGCGATCAGGTCATGAGTTTCCGAGCCTTTGCGGGCGACTGGTTCAAGCGTAAGGGCCGGCTTTTCCAGAATTTCGTCAGCCGCTTCTACGAGCTTCGGGCCGCAAAGGATGGCTGGGAGGTGCAAGACAAGGGGACAACATTCCAGCATGCCTTGCGCTCGGAGCAGCCGGCGGAAAATAGTCTGCTCCAGCGCCTGGAGGCGGATGTGTATGTGAAGCATCCTTCCGGCCGGAAAGTCCTGATTGAATGCAAGTTCTACGGGAAGCCCTTCGCGTCCAAGCCTAAGCGCCGGACGGAGACGGATGACGAGCTCTCGGACGAGGATGTGGGCGCGGAACCGGAAGCGCCGGGCCGGAAGATCTCCAATGAGCACCTGCTCCAGCTCGGTGCCTACATGGATGGCCTTAGTCGAAAGAAGGAAGGGCCCAAAGGGGTCGAGGGGTTGCTGCTTTACGTCCAGCCGGACGACCAGCCTTTGAGCGCCGATTTCGTCCGTGAGGGGGTTGCCGGGGCGAAGCAGTCGCTCCGGGTGCGCTGCCTGGACCTGACCAAGCCATGGGACGAGGTCGAGGCCGACCTCCTCGGCTATCTGGGGTGACGGATTATAATACACCCTCGTAGATTCTACGCGTCGGGCCGCCGAAACTCTTGCGAGGGGTTGGGGCGGCGGGCATAGTGCGGCCTCCCCCGCCTTTCGTCATGTCTCCCGACCAAATCACGCCTGCCATCCTCGCCCAACTGGAAGCCAAGTTGCTGGCCATGCTCCCCGCCGATGGCTCGACCATCGGAAACGGCGCCGCCGCTAAGGCCTTGGGTATGGAGGATGCTGTCTATGATCTCGTGAAGGGTTCGCTTCATACGAAGGGCAAACTCGACAAAGGGCAGGGCCGGGGTGGCAGCATTCGTCTGGCGGGTGTCGCGAAGGATGAGTTTTTCGATCCCAAGGAGGTCACCTCGGTCGCCCCGTTGAATCTCAACGCCCCTGGAGGCAAGGCGCCCAAGGCTCCTAAGGCCGAAGCTCCGGCGGTACCTTTCACGCAGCACCGGCATGCGGATGCGACGCGCAAGAACCTCCCGCCCGCGGGTGGCGATGCGCAGCAGGAGGTCGGGCATGAGCAGAAGATCGTCTACGCGTTTGACCCGCATCGCTCGCCGGAACTGCGTTTCAACGGCCAGATCGGTCGGCTCAAGGACCTGCTGGTGAAGGCGACGCAGGAAAAGCTGAGTGCCGAAGAAGCCGCGGAGTTCGCTCAACTCATCGAATCCGAGCAGCCCTGGTTGGAGTGGGCGGGCAAGCTCGAGAATCCGAACTTCTCCGTCGATCCTGTCGCCCTGCATATCCACGAGCGCGTCTCCGCCGAAGCTATCCTCCGTGCCATCCGCCGTGAGGATATCCAGCGCGACATGTTCCTGACCAGCCAGCTCTCGCCGCGCGAAGCCAAGGCTTACTACCAGCACGACGAAGCCTGGACCAACCGCCTCATCCTCGGCGACTCGCTCCAGGTCATGACCTCACTTGCCAAGCGCGAGAACCTCGCCGGCAAGGTGCAGATGATCTTTTTTGATCCGCCTTACGGGATCAAGTTCTCATCGAACTGGCAGACAGAAGTTGGAAATAGGGACGTCAAAGAAAAGGATTCAGACATCACTCGTGAGCCGGAGATGATTCGCGCTTATCGCGATACTTGGTCTCTTGGCGTTCATACATATTTAACTTACCTGAAAGAGAGGGCATTGTTGGCCCGTGAATTACTGACAGATAGCGGCTCAATTTTCATCCAAATTTCGGACGAAAATCTCCACCGAGTGCGCTTCGTCTTCGAAGAAATCTTTGGTGCAGATAATTATGTACGACTGATTGCTCTCAAGAAAACAGCTGGCGACACAACCAAGCTTCTCACGGACCAGGCAGATTACCTGATTTGGTTCGCAAAAGATAAGACGAAGATGAAGTATCAACCAGTATTTCTCGAGAAGAAGGTCGGGGAAGGCTCTGGCGATCAGTACGATCGCTCGCATAATCCAGTAAATGGCGAGCACGTGCGGGGAACGATCGATGACTGGCAGCCATTCAGAACCGCTGACCTTAGGCGTGCCGGCTTTAGTAGGACGGCCTCAGGCCCATTTGAGTATAACGGAAGAGAGTACCAAAGCGGCGGCTCTCATCAGTGGAAAACAAATTTCGAAGGCATGAAGCGCCTGCTGAGAAGTGAACGACTTCACCCCGTCGGCAACACCCTAGATTACCGTCGGTATTATTACGATTGGTCTGTCTCCGATTTAACCAACCTCTGGCTCGATGTGGGAAGCGGCGGATTTACTGACGAAAAGATTTATGTTGTCCAGACCGTCTCAAAAATCATCCAGAGATGCATGCTGATGACAACAGCCCCGGGAGACCTCGTGTTGGACCCAACCTGCGGCTCGGGCACTACGGCTGCCGTCGCCGAACAATGGGGACGACGCTGGATCACGATCGATACCTCGCGCGTGGCGGCGTCCATCGCCCGCCAGCGACTGATGACATCGACGTTCGAGGTCTATAAGGCGAATGATTCGACGGCCGGCATCGACCCGTCCGCCCCGATCAATCCCTCGCACGGTTTCGTGTATAAGACGGTTCCGCATATCACGTTGAAGTCCATCGCCCGTAATGTCGGCCTGGACCCGATCTTCGAGCGGCATGAAGCCATTCTCGCCGACAAGCTGCAGGCGGCGAACGGCGCCCTCGCTGGTGTGACCGACGCTCTCCGGGCAACCTTGGTCGCGAAACTTGCTGCGAAGTTTCGGACGGATGGCGCTCGCGCCATCACTGATGCCGATGCCCGTCGCTGGTTACTGCCGCGCACGGATAAGGCGCTCATCAACTTTGGGTCGGCCAGCCAGAAGAAGGACTGGGGCGCCTCAATCCCGCCCGAAACCGCCTGGCGTGAATGGGAAGTGCCCTTCGATACGGATCCGGATTGGCCACAGGCTTTGCAGGCGGCGGTCACGGCCTTCCGTGACGCTTGGCGCGCGAAGATGGACGAGGTCAACGCCGCCATTGCGGCCAGCGCCGAGCAGGAAGAGCTGGTCGACCAGCCGATCGTGATCAAGGGCGTCACGCGCGTGACGGGCCCCTTCACGGTGGAATCCGTGCGTCCCCCGGAAATCAGCGCCGACCCAGCCAAGCCCGATGCGGCCGATGGTTCGCCCATCGGCGGCGCCCCGGCTGGCAGCCTGCCGACCTTCGAGCCCGAAGAGGAGCGCAACCTGTCAGCTCACGTCGACCGCATGCTCAGCCTGCTCCGCCAGGACGGCATCACGTTCCTGGGCAATAAACACATCAGCCTGACGCGCCTCGATCGTGCCGATCACCCGATGATCCACGGCGAGGGTGAGTATACGTCAGAGGGCGCCCCCGAGCCGCGCAAGGTGGCCATCGTCATCGGACCCGAGCACGGCGCGGTGCCGCTCTTCTTCGTGGAAGAGGCGATGCGCATCTCGTACAAGCGTGGCTACGATGACCTGGTCATCGCCGGCTTCTCGTTCGACGCCTTCGCCCAGGAATGTATCCAGACGAACAACGAGGATAAGAACTCCAAGTTGGCCATGCACATGGCGCAGATTCGCCCGGACGTGACCATGAAGGACCTGCTCAAGAAGACGAACAAGGTGGAGCAAATCTTCACGGTCTTCGGCCAGCCGCGTAGCCGCGTCGAGCCGGCCGAAGGTGGCGAATTCTGCGCCACGCTCGAAGGCGTCGATATCTATGACCCGGTGGCCAACCAGATCGTCTCCAGCGGCGCCGAGAAGGTCGCCGCTTGGTTCATCGACACCGATTACGACGGCAAGGTCTTCTGCGTCTGTCAGGCTTTCTTCCCCGACAAGTCCGCTTGGGAGAAACTGCAGCGCGCCCTCAAGGCCACCATCGCGGAAGAGGAATGGACCAAGCTTACGGTCAAGGTCAGCCTGCCTTTCAAGAAGGGTAAGACCGGCTTGGTGGCCGTGAAGGTCATCGACCCCCGCGGCAACGAAGTCATGCGCATCCACCGCCTCGCCTAAACCCATGGCTCCTCCTCCTGCTGGTCAACTCCCCGTTCAGGTCCCGGTCGACGAGCCGATCCTGAACAAGCCGTACGATGTCCCGGAGTCGCACTGGGTCTACGGCTCTGATGGCGTCGCCAACCGGATGCCCGGTCGCCGCCCAGCGGCTTATTTCTGGTCGGGACGCCAAGCCGGCGACCAGCAGGGCGGGCTGGAAGGCATCGAAGCCGACGTTGGCTCCGAAAGATTGACCCTGGTCAACGCCCTCCGGCAGGACGTCGCCAAGTGGCGTGACCATGGTTACGAGAACGCTACGGTCACGACTAAGAAGCTCCTAGCGCATTGGCACGATAAGAACCGCCCGCGCCGCTTCTTCTTCTGTCAGCTCGAAGCCGTCGAGACCATCATCTACCTGCGCGAGATCCTCGCTAGCGGCCGCAAGCCACGCTGGGGCACGGTGGTTTCGCCGGAGGACTACCAGAAACTCACCCAAGGGGTACTTCAACAGCTGTCAGGGGTCATGGATGTCGCCGATGGCCGCGCCACCAGTACGTTACCGCTGACGCTCGTCGATCAGCCCAACGACCCTCAGCTCAAAGCGCTCGTCCGACACGGCTGCAAGATGGCGACCGGTTCGGGTAAGACGATTGTCATGGGGATGCTCATCTCCTGGGCTTTCTGCAATCGCGGGGCGGTGCCCGGCGATACGC
Source organism: uncultured Opitutia bacterium (assembly GCA_903910245.1). GTDB lineage: Bacteria > Verrucomicrobiota > Verrucomicrobiia > Opitutales > UBA953 > UBA953. The sequence continues at coordinate 5,416 of CAIVYX010000194.1, forward strand.
GCTTCCCGTCCGCCGTGTTGGTCTGCTGCCCGAACCTGACCGTCAAGGAGCGCCTTGAGGTACTGAAACCAGACACCGAAGGGGAAAACTATTACACCGCCTTCAATATGGTGCCTAATAGCATGCTCAGCCTGATGGCCGTCGGCAAAGTGCTCGTCACCAACTGGCATGTTTTCCATCCGGAATCCCCGCACGCGGAAGGCGGTTCCACGTATGCGGTCGTGAATAAAGGCGAAGAGGGTAACGATGCGTTTTCACGGCGCGTACTGAAGGAGCTCTACGGCCGGGGAGAGATCATGGTCCTAAACGATGAAGCGCACCACGCTTACCGACCCAAGCCGGCGATCGCCGACGAAGAGGAAGGCGAGACCATGGGTGTCGCAGATAAGGAGGACCTGAATGAAGCCACCGTCTGGGTCGGAGGACTGGACCGGATTAATCAGGCGGTTGGCGTCGGCGTCTGCCTAGACCTTTCCGCGACGCCTTTCTATCTCGGCGGCACGGGCCATGTCGAAGGTTCACCTTTCCCCTGGCTTGTCTCGGACTTCGGTCTGGTCGACGCCATTGAATCCGGCCTGACCAAGATCCCCCGTCTGCCGGTCGAAGATCAGACGGGTCGCCCCAGTCCGCAGTTCTTCCATCTCTGGGATCATATCAAGAGCCGGTGCGCTCCCGGTGAGATGTTGCGCGGTAAGCCGAAGCCCGAGGCCGCCTGGCGCGAAGCGGAAGCCGCCCTGCAGATGCTCACGTCCCAGTGGAAGGAACGCTTTGACGCCATGCAAGGCGCCCAGGCCGGCCAGAACTATGTCCCGCCGGTGATGATTGTCGTGTGCGACAACACGCACATGGCCGAATACTTTTTCGAAAAGATCTCCGGCGAAAAGATGGTCGAAGTCGAAGCCGAGGGGGAAGAGGGCGACGACGAAGAAGCCGCGCTCCCGAAGGCCGCCGGCAAGCGTAAGCTCCGCCGCACGTACAATCCTTCGGCGGTCGTCTTCCAGGAGCTCGCCAATACGGCGGAGAAACAGGTCACGGTCCGTATCGACAGCGGCCTGCTCAACGAAGCCGAGGCGGGCGCCGGTTCCTCGAAGGATAAGGAAGCCCAGAAGCTCCGTGAACTCATCGCCACCGTCGGCAAGAAGGGTAAGCCTGGTGAACACATCCGTTGTGTCGTGTCCGTCCAGATGCTCACCGAAGGTTGGGACGCCAATAACGTCACCCAGATCCTTGGTCTGCGCGCCTTCGGTTCGCAGCTGCTCTGCGAGCAGGTCGTCGGCCGAGGCCTGCGCCGTCTCAGCTACGACGTCGGTCCCGACGGCAAGCTCGAGGCCGAGTACGTGGACGTCTATGGCATCCCGTTCTCAATTATTCCCTTCAAGGGTCGCGGCAAAGACCGCAAGGAGCCGGACGACAAGCCGACCAACCTGGTCACAGCTTTGCCGGAGCGGGCTTCGCTGGAGATCAAGTTCCCGAACGTCGAAGGGTATGTCTTCCAGCTCAACCGTGAGTACATCAAATGCGACGTCTCTCAAGTCGAGTCCCTCGAGATTAAAATCACCTCGGCGCCTAACCAGATTTTCGTCCAACCCATGGTCGGCCTGCAGGACGGCGTCATCGGCGGGGCTAACTTCGAAGCCCGTCTCCACACGCGAGATGAGTTCTATGCCGCGACCCACATTGACCAGATTCTCATGTGGATCGCCAAGGAGATCACCGATAACTTGACCAATCCCCAATTGAACAGCTCGGAGAAGTTCCGCCAGACGGCCCGCCACCAGTTGTACAAGCCCGTGCTCGACGTCGTGAAGAAGTACGTCGCCACCCGCATCAACTTCAACGGCGTGGACCAGCGCGAGCTCGCGCTCGAGATGTACTTCAAGCGCGTCATCCAGCTCCTGACGGTGGCCATCCGCCCGGACACCGAGTCGGGCGAGCCGCCGCTCCTGCCGGTCCTGAATCACTTCGCCCCGCTGGGCTCCAGCGCCGATGTGCACTTCCCGACCAAGAAGGCGTGCCAGCCGATTCGGAAGAGCCATGTTAATCTCGTGGTGTTGGACTCGGATGTCTGGGAGCGCTCCGCCGCTCAGCAGCTCGAACTCTGCGATGATGTCGTCGCTTTCGTGAAGAACGACCACCTGGAACTGAATATCCCGTACACGTACGACGGCCTTAAGTATAACTACCTGCCGGACTTCGTGGTCCGGATGAAGTCGGGCTTGAATCTCATCCTCGAGGTCAAGGGTCAGATCCGGGACCGCGAGCCGCACAAGATGGAAGCCGCCAAGCGCTGGGTCGACGCCGTCAACAACTGGGGCCGCCTCGGCACCTGGCATTACGCGCTCACCCTCGATATCAACGAGATCCCCGCCATCCTCCTCGAAGCCGCAGCCAAGGAGGTCAAGCCACCCCGGGTAGGCTGACGCCGATGGACCGCGCCGAACTAGAGGATAAGCTGTGCCTCCTTCTACCCACGAAGGCGGAGATTTTTGAAAGCCGGCTGGAGGAGGAGGAAACTAAGCGGGCGCTGGGACGTTTACGGGCAGCGATGATGGCGGGGTCGCGCCGGCCAGATGAGCTCGCGGCCTGCTGTTATGTGGCTGGGGAAATCTGTTCGGCTTGTTCATCGACCGATCATCGGCATCTGGCTGGAGTCTTTTATGCCATGGCGGTCAGCTTTCATGGGCAGGCTGACGTGAACCACTCAGCCAACGGGGTCAGGCCGCTCCATGGTTAAGGGTGTGACTAAATATGGCCGAAACCTCTGAATCTAGTCACGCCTCCCAATAGGGAGCGGCCTGACCCCATTGGTTATGCGTAATGCTCGGTGATGTCGACGTTCGCCCACTTGCCGCAGTAGCCCTCGCCCCCGTCATTACCGTAGCTCACAATGAGTGAGCCAGGCTCGCCACGGCAGTTGAAATCCCAGTAACAGCTAAAGCGCTCTCCCTCGTAGTAGTAAGTCTTGCCGCTGGTCCCCCATTCCTTGCCCGCTTGGATTTTCTTCCAATTCCTCGGACCGATGGTGACGCTGTGTATCTCGTAGCCCCACTCGACCATGAGGGTGACGGACTTGAGCTTGCCGGTCTTGGCCGCCGGCTTCGCGCCGGCCGGCCGTTTTGGCTGCCTGCTTTCGCCGAAACTGCCGGTGCGTGGATCCATGGGTTGAAGGTAGACGGACGGCCGTTGAAGTAAATATTCTTATAGAACCATATTGCCCGCCATCCTGGGTTGGCTAAGTTGAATTACCGTTCCGCTTATGATTCCTATCCCCGCCGGGTGCGCCCGCTTCCTTTGTTACGGATGGATCATCACGGGAATCGTTTTCGTACTGGGCCTGAACAAGAACGGCGAAGACCTTTCCGGCGCCGGGCTATTGGCCATCGGCCTCGGGGTCCTCGGGCTCTACGTCACCCGCCCGCGCAAAGACTGACTTCGGCCACGGCCGCCACGCGGTGGCCGAGGGTAGGGGCGTGGCTCCGCCGCGCCCTTTTCAATGTCAGGAGTGCACGATAAATCGTGCCCCTACCTTGGTTCGCCCTGCGGCGAACAACTATGTCGTGACGCGGTCCCGAC
>CAIVYX010000195.1 GCA_903910245.1 uncultured Opitutia bacterium
GAAGCCGGCTTCCTGCAGGCGATAGACCGGGTACATCGTGTCGAGCAGTTCGGTGGCGTCGCCGATGACGATGAGCACCTTCGGCTTGTTCGCGTTCTCGGGCTTGTCGGCGCCGGAGGAGATCGAGGCCTGGTTCTTGTTATCGATGAGGCCAGCGGCAGAGACTAAAGCGCAAAGGCCGAGGAGGCCGGCGGTGAGGAGACGGAGTTTCATGGGGGTGTAATACTGTATCCTTTCTTGCTCGGAAAGTCATTACAGGTATGATGCACTAAAAGTAAGGTTTCTGGTCAAAGCCTATGCCCTCCCCCACCCATCGTCGCGCCCCGCGGGTCGCCCTGCTCATCGAAACTACCCGCAGCTACACGCGTGAGTTGCTCGCCGGAGTCCGCAGCTATGTCGCGGCCCATGGCCCTTGGTCGACCTACCTCGAACTTCGTGCCCTCGACTCCTCTCCGCCGACCTGGCTGAAGGATTGGGACGGCGACGGGATTCTGACCCGCACATTTAGCGCCGCGACCTCTAAATTGGTCGCGGGTACAGGCCTCCCGGCCGTCGAACTCCGCTCGACCCACTTCGCCGGCGGGCGACCGTTCGTGGGCTGTAATAATGAGGACATCGGCCGCATGGTGGCCGAGCACCTCTACGAACGCGGCTTCCGGCACTTCGCCGCCTACAGCCAACGCAACGAGGAGTTCTTCGTCGAGCGGGTAGACAATTTCAAGAAGGTCGTCCGCGCCTACGGACATCGCTGCCTCGAACTTCCCGAAGACCATCCCGAACGCGTGCCCGACTGGGAGCAGAGCCAGTCCCGCCTGATTCAATGGATCGCGCAACTGCCCAAGCCCGTGGGTATCTTCGCGACAACGGATCAGCTCGGCGTCCGCCTTTTGGAGGCCTGCCAGACGGCGGGCCTCGCGGTGCCAGAAGAAGTCGCGGTCGTCGGCGCCGAAAACGAGGAGACGCTGTGCAGCTTCACCACCCCGCCCCTCTCGAGCGTCCGCTTCGACGGGCAGGCCGTGGGCTTCGCCGCCGCCGAACTGCTTGACCGCTTGATGAAGGGTAAGTCCTCCCGGACTAAGCCGATTCTGCTCACGCCGAAGGGCATCGTGGTCCGCGGATCCTCCGGCGAACTGGTCATCCGTGATCGGCTCGTAGCGCGCGCGGTCGCGCTCATCCGCGAAGGCGCTAAGCGCGGGCTCGACGTCAACGAACTCGCCACAAAGCTGGGCGCCTCGCGCAGCACGCTCGACCGACGGATGAAGACGGTGCTCAAGCGCTCCCCAAAAGACGAAATCATGCGCGTGAGATTCCACGAAGTGGAGCGACTCCTCCGCGAGACCAACCTCACCATCGACCTGATTGCCGAGCAGACGGGCTTCACGCATAGCCACTACCTGCAAGCGACCTTCAAGGCCCGTTATAAACAGACGCCGGGGAAGTTCCGCCGCGCGAAAGCCTGATCAGCGGTTCAACCCGACGACGTCCTCGGGCTCGGCCCAGGCGTAGACGGTGGCCTTCGAGCCCACCCGCTGGCGCGGATTGGCTTCGGAGATCTTGAGGACCACGCCTTCCTTGGTCTTGAAATCGTGCAGCGACACATCGCCCTGAAAGAGTGAGGCAACA
>CAIVYX010000196.1 GCA_903910245.1 uncultured Opitutia bacterium
GCCTTACGTCTCGCGCATCAATCCCAAGGGTGTCCATGTCCTCTCCGAGTCCTAAGTTGGAATTCGTCTCCACCGCCGATGCGTCCTGTCGCGGAAACTTGCGTGACGTGCTGCTTTCGGCCATCCCCTCCAAGGGCGGTCTCTGGGTGCCGACGCATATCCCGCAGATCGCGCCCGACTTTATCGAGCGTTACCGCGATGCTTCCTATGCCGACCTTGCCGAGGCCGTCGTGGCCCCTTATTTCGCCGAGGTCCTTGGACCCGCGGTCCTTCGTCAGCTTTGTCAGGAAGCCTTTAATTTCCCGGTGCCGCTCGTGCACCCCGAGGGATTCAAGGGCACGCTGGCCGAGCGCATCGCCGTCCTCGAGTTCTTCCATGGTCCGTCCGCGGCCTTCAAGGATTTTGCGGTCCGTACGCTCGTGCGCGTCACCGCGCGCGTCCTTGGCGATGAGTTCCCGCAGTTGACTGTCCTGGCCGCGACTTCTGGTGATACCGGCGCCGCCGTCACGGAAGCCTGTGCCGGCGTCCCCGGTGTCCGCGCCGTGGTGCTCTATCCGCGTATCGGCGTCAGTGGCGTGCAGGAATCACAGATTGCCCGCGCCCGGCCCGGAGTCGTCGCGCTGTCCGTCGACGGCACGTTCGACGACTGTCAGGCGATGGTGAAGCGTGCGCTCGCCGACGAGTCTCTGCGCCGCCGCCGCCCGCTGCTTACGGCTAACTCCATCAACCCCGTCCGGCTAATCGCGCAGGTTCCGTTCGCCTTCCACGCCAAGCGCCTACTGGCGCCCGGTCGTCGTATGGGCATCGTGGTGCCTTCGGGTAATCTCGGTAACGTCGGTGCCGTGCAGCTCGCTCGCCGCATGGGCCTCGACGTCGCCGCGCTTGTCGCTGCGACCAACACCAATTCGCCGCTGCCTGATCTGTTCGCTACCGGCGAATATCGTCCGCGCCGCGCCACGCCCACGGCCTCAAATGCCATGGACATTGGCGACCCGAATAACCTCAGCCGCCTATTGGCTTGGCGCGAGGGTGGTCCAGCCGTCAGCGCCGTCACCGTCGACGACTATGCGACGCTCGATGCCATGCGCCGCGTCCGGGCGGCGGGCGGCTATATTCTTTGCCCGCACTCCGCGGTCGGCTGGAAGGCCGCCGAGGATCTGCTGGCCCGCGACGGTTCGAATCTCGACGATGTCGTCGTCTTTGGCACCGCTCACCCGGCTAAATTTCCAGACGTGCTGCAGGAAGCCTTCGGCGACGCCCACGCCTCGCGTTTTCCGGGTGAACTACCCGCGCCGGCTCCCATCAAGATTGGCAACGATTTCGAGGCCGTCCGCAAGGTCCTCGAATCTGAAGCCGGTTTCGGTCGCTAAGGCTTACTTCGACGAGCTGTCCGGACTCGGCTTCGCCGCGGACTTCTTAGCGATCGCGGGTTTCTCAGCGGGCGCCTGTTCAATCACGATGATGCAACCCGAGAGGGCGAGGCTGGCGAGGGCGAGCGTGGCGACGAGGAAGGTCTTCATGCGCGGGAGCATGGCACGGCTTGCGGGCTTGGTAAATCCGCAAAAAAGAAAGGCCGCCCGAAGGCGGCCTTGGCGGACGGTTCGGCGACCGCTTACTCCGTGTCGGACACCGCAAACGTGACGTTCGAGATGTTCGCCTTGGCGAGGCAGTCGAGGACGTTGATTACGCGCTCATAACGGGCATTCTCTTCGGCCTGGACCGTGATGAGTAACTTCGTCTTGGATTGCTCGGCGGCCTGGCCCATCTGCTTCATCTGATTGTAGAGGTTCTCGAGGAGCTTGTCTCCGGACGCCCCGACCGGGTCTTCGTTGAGGGTGATTTCGCCAGTCTCACTGACGCCGATGGTGACCTCGTCGGGCAGCTCGGTCTCCTTGGCGGTCTCGGCGTTGCCGGGCAGTGTAGTTTTCAGCTCATGTTCGACCTTCACCGCGCCAGCCATGACCATGAAGAAGAGCATGATCACGAAGACCACGTCAATCATCGGCGCAATCTGGAAGCCAGGGGATGCTTCAGGCTGTTCTGGGCGTTGTTTCATGGCTTATTCTTCGTGGTTGAGGCCGGAGAAGGCGATGTTGTCGATGCCGGCTTCGGCACCCCATTCGAGGGCTTTGGAGATATATTTCGCGTGGCACTCCTTGTCGGCCCGGATCAGCAGGCGGTACTTCTCGTTCGTGCCCTTACGATCGGCGAGTTCCTTCGCGATGCCTTCTTTGTCGTTCGGATCGATTTCGCGGTCGTCAATCTTGTACTTCGCCTGGCCCGTGGTCTTGTCCCACGCGATGTTGATGAGTCCCGCGGCGGCCTTGTCGTCGCGCTTCACGCCATTGGAGGCGACCGGCAGGGAGATATTCTTGTCCACCTTGAGCACCTGCGCCGAGGTGATGGACATGAAGAAGATGAGCAGCACCAAGAGCACGTCGATCATCGGCGCAACTTGGAACTCTGGTTCCCCTTCTCCGCCTCCTCCTCCGCCTGCCATGGCTGTGTTGTTTGGTTAGGGGTGGAAGGGGCTTACGACTGGACGTTTGCGGACGCGTTCCAATCGGGCTTGGCGGCGTAGATCTCTTCGTCGCCGACCTTACGGCCTTCGATTTCTTCGTAGGGGAAGGCGCGGAACAGGCCGGTCACGATTTCCGTGATGTCGTGGATGCCCTTGTTGATGCGGTTCGCCAGGAGGTAGTAGGAGATGAAGGCCGGAATCGCAATGAAGAGACCCGAGGCGGTCGCCACGAGCACTTCGCCGATTGCTCCGGAGAGCTTGGAGGGGTCGCCCACGCCGGAAGTGCCGAGGGTCTCGAACGCGCTCATCATACCGGTCACGGTGCCGACCAGGCCAATCATCGGGGTGCAGACGCCGATCACGGACAGGTAGGAGGAACGGCCCTTGAGCTCGGCGTTAACGCGGGTGATTTCGGAGATGATGGCTTCTTCGGTCATCGTCTTGCCATCCGGGGTGAAGGCGACGCCAGCGCGGACGACGTCGGCGACGGGGGAGCCGGCGGTCTTGGCGAAGGCGTAGGCACCGACGTAGTCACCCTTCTTGAAGAGCTCGCGGAGCTGAGTGACATGGTCGACCGGGTAGAGCTTGCCGGCGCTCGTACGGATGTAGCCGTCGACGATGAACCAAATCATCGCCACGGAGCAGGCCGTGATCGGGTACATGACCCATCCGCCTTCAACGAATAGGTTCCAGAGGGTCTTCTTGTGGACGCCGCCGGCGGCTTCCTGGGCCGAGGCTGCGATGGTCATCAGGCCTAGGAGGACGGCGCTGAAGGAGGTGGTACGGAGGTTCATCTTCATGATGATGGGGTGGTGGTTGTTTTTTAGGTTAGGATTTGGAAAGGGGCAAGGACTCACTTGTTGCCTTCGACCTTCTCTTCGTCAGCGAGCTTAGGCTTGGCCATGATGACGCCATCCGGCAGGGGACCGCCGGCGGCGATCTTCTTCTGGTCGGGCTCGGCCTTGGCACGTTCTTCCTTAGGAAGCATCTTCTTGGCCTCTTCGGCTTCCTTGGAGACCGGGTAGGAGACGATGATGTCGTAGAGGTAGCGATTGGCTACGGTATCAAGCTTTTGGTCGCGGAGGGCTGGGCTATCCATACCGCGGAATGAGCGGGCGGCGCCCAGCATGGCCTTCGGCACGATTTCAGTCTCGGAGCCGAAGAAGACTGGAATGCGCAGGTAGGTGGCCATCGCGGCTTCGTACTTCTTGGAGGCGAAGAGCGAGTTGCCCTTCACGAGGTGGAGCCGGGCCTGGAGTTCGGCGGTATCCGCCTTGGTCAGCAGTTCCGTGGTCTCCGTTATGACCGCTTCGTGTTCGCCTTTACGGGCGCGCTGCATCAAGCGGGCGAGCTGAATCTGGGTGGCAACTTCGGGAAGCTTGGCGGCTTCTTCCTTCTCAAAGGCGGTGAGGAAGGCTTCGGTGGCGGCGTCGTTCTCGAGGCGGTCGAGGGCGTCAAGCTTGACCATGGACGCACGGACCCACCAAGAGCCGGGGACGTTCTTGATCGGTTCAAAGAATTTGAGCACGGCTTCGACGTTGTCGAGAGCCTTGGCTGGTTCGCCCCGGCTGACGTTGGCCTGGGCATCCTTGAGGCGGGAGGGTAGGGGCCAAATCACTTCGGTGACTTCGGATAGCTTGCGGGTGAGGGTCACCTCGATGCCGCCGGAGTTACTGACACGGACAATCTCTCCTTTGATTACGTTGATCGTACCTTTCTTGGCATCGACGAGCGGCTTGGGCGGGATGGAGCTGTCCATCTTGAAAGGATCGTTGATCTCCCAGCGTTCGCCTTTGAAGACAAAGGTCTGAGCCGGCGATGAGGCGGCGGCGAGGAGCGCGAGGGCGGGAAGGAGGAGGGAGAGGCGCATGATAATCAGAGTCCGAGGAGGAAGGATTTGGCTTCTTGGGCTTCGCGGGTGTCCTTGATGCGGTCCTTCTCGAGCATCTCCTTCAGGAGTACCTTAGCGGCGTCCTTCTGGTTGAGCTCCGTGGCAAGGATCTTTGCGTTGGAGAAATAGGCCTTCGCAGCCCAGACTTCGTATTTCTTCCAAGTCATGTGGCAGCGGCGGTAGTAGGCGATGGAGCGGGCATAGCCGTCCTTGGCGTTATCGGGCTCGTTGTTGATGAGGGAGTTGATCGTGACGGTCGTCTTGCTTTCCTCTTTGTCGTCCAGCTTGACGGTGAGCGTTGCGGTGAACTCGCCAGCGGTTGCGTAAGTGTGGGTGGGTGTCGGCTCGATCGAAGTCGGGAGCTTGTCGCCGAAGTCCCAGAGATAGCTCACTTTGCCCTTGTTCGACGGGGCTGCCCCGGTCGAAGTGAATTTCACTGTTAAGGGAGCCGCTCCCGACGTGGGAGATGTTCCTGCCAGCTCTTTCGGCATATTGGCTAGGTCTGTCCCGTCCTTGGGTTTTTTGATCAGGCTGGGCTTCCCTTCCGCCATCTGGATGGCGTTGCGTTCATGGATTAGGCCAAGCCAGTAGAGCGAAGCGGCGGTCTTCTCGCCGCGCCACTCCTTGGTGCGAATGATCTCGTCGAAGGCTTTGAAGGCCTCCTCGAGTCGCATGAGCTCGACGAGCGCCCGGGCGCGGGTGAAGCGGAGGTCGAGCTCCTTCGACATCAGGATGTTGTTGTCGATGGCCTCGTTGCAGAGCGAGAGGGCTTCGGCGTACTTCTTGTTGGCGAAGGCGATCTCCGCCAGGCCGGCGAAGCCGTAGTCGGCGTATTCCGAGGAGCGGGAATGCTCGAGGATGTAGCCGAAATAATCGGAGGCTTTCTTGTGGTCGCCTTTCGCAAGGAGGCTGTCGCCGACCATTGCGAGGATGGTCGGGTTGAGCTCCTCCGCCTTGTAGTTGGCGGCAATCTTGGCGAAGTTGGCGGAGGTCTTCTCGGGTTCGCGGGTAAAGATGGCGAGCTGGCCGAGGGCGAAGAAGCCGCGCGCCTGCGCCACGAGGGATTCGCGGTGGTCATCAAGGCGGAGCAACTTGGCGAGTTCCTTCTCGGCCTCGGCGCTGGTGTAGGCGCCCGGCTCGGGCTTGGTACCAGCCTTCACGCGCTTAATCTTACGGGAGAGTTTCTCGGCCAGAAACACGATGAGCTTCTCGGTGCCCTCCTGGGTGCGGTCGTTGATGGATTCGGAGACGGCGTCGGAGAGAATCTTGAGCGCGCGCTTCTTCTGGTCAGTGATGGAGGCCTGGCGCTTGACTTCCACCTTGGCGAGGTCGCCCTCGAGTTCGGTGGAGAGCTTCCGGACGGACGTCTTGGCGACATCGATTTCGGGTTGGGTCACGCCCTGCTTGCGTTCGAGTGTGTCGACGGCCTTGCGGGCGTCGGCGAGCTGGGCGCTGAACTTCTTGCGGACCTTCTCGGATTCGGCGGCGAATTCCGGCATGTCACCCATGCGCTCGGTGGAGCGGATGACCTCGTAGAGGTAGGTCATCGCCTTCGGATCGTTGTGGTTCCAGTCGAAGATCTCCTTGAAAAGGTCGCGCATGCGCTTGTGTTCACCGCGGCCGGGGAGGAGCTTGCGGAGTTCGCCGAGGACGAATTCCAAGGCCTGAGGATTGGTGCGGGCGCTCTTGGCGGCAGCCTCGTAGGCGTCGATGGCCTTGTTCGTGACGACCTCCTTCTCTTTTTCTAACTTGGCCTTGATCTCAACGAACTCGGCCTTTTTTGGGGTCTTGGCGTTGAGGCGGACGTCGCCGTCAGCGTTCTTGACCTTCTTGTCGATCTCGTCGGCGAGGGCGATGTTGGCGTCGCCAATCAGCGTGTAGACCTCGGGCATCTGGGACATGACCTCCTCCGTGTTGTTCTTGGAGTAATCCTTGAGCCAGTCTTCGCAGAGCTTGATGGTGCCGGGGATATCGCGCGGGCTGGTGCCGAACTTGACGATGGCCTGGCGGTAGCGGACGTCGGGGATGAACTGGCCCTTCGGGTATTCTTTTTCGTACTTATCAAAGTCCACCTTGGTCTCCTTGTACTTGCCCTGAAAGAACGAGCAGAGCGCGTTCATGTAGAGCACCTGCTGGCGGACTGGGGAGCGTTCGTGCTTCTTGAGGAATTCCTCGAACGCCTTCTGGGCGGGCGCCCAGTCGACCTGCGAGAAGAGGCAGGCGGCGATACGGAAGTCGATCTCTTCGACGACCTCGGGCGTGAGGGTCTTCACGTTGGCCTGGACCCACTTGTAGTGGGCGATGGCCTCGGGGTATTCTTCGCGCTCCTGGGAGATGTCGCCGAGAATCAGCGCGATCGAGGAGACCTGTTCATCCTTTGGAAACTTCGAGATGAACTCCTTGCACTTCGCCTGGGCCTCGTTGTTGCGGCCGATGCGGCGCAGGGCGAGGATGTGGTAGTAGTAGGCTCCGGAGATGCGGCTGAAGCCGGGGCTGTTGTCGAAGATGTCGAGGAAGGCCACATGGGCCTCCCATGGGCGCTTCAGCTCGAGGAGGCAGAGGCCGATGCGGTAGGAGATGAAAGCATCGTAGTCCTTGTTGGCGTTGAACTCTTCCTGGATCTTCTTGAACTGCGCGACCTCTTGCTTGATCTTCTCGAGGTTGGCCGCCTGTTCGGGGTTCGGCTTGGGGAAGTTCTTGGTCAGCGTGTCGACCTCGTTCTGCTTGGCCTCGATGGCGCGACCGAAGGAGCTGCTGAGATTGGCGCGACGCAGCGTACCTTGGTAATTGGTGAGGGCCTGACGGTAAAAGTCGGCGCGGAAATTTTCGTCGGCAGCCGTTTCAGCGGCGCCGAAACGCGCGTCACCAATCTCGAGGCGCTGGAAGTTGGAGCGGACGACTTCGACGGGCGAGCCGTTGCTCCTCGCGTCGATTTCATTCTTCAGCTGGGTCGCTTCTTTGGCTAGGCCGAGCTTGGTGTACATCTCGACCAGCTTGTAGGCGGCTTCGCGTCGTTCCGGCGTGTTGATGCCATCGGCGGTCGCCTGCTTCAGGAGGGTGATTGCCTGGGCGTAGGCGGCCTTCTTGACGTCTTCCGGCGAGCTCTTGGCGCGGTCTACGATGATTTGGGCGGAAAGGGTGAAGGCGTTGACGCGCTCTTCGGGGCGGGCGAGCGTGTTGGTGCGGATCTTCTCGAGACGGGCGAGGGCGAGTTCCCATTTGCCCTGCTTGGAGAAGGCTTCGATGAGGAGGAGCTCGGCGGTACCGCGGCGGTTGTCGGTGTCGGAGAGGAAGTCTTCCGTGCCCTTGGGGAACTTGTCGAGGAAGGCGGTCAGCTCGGTTTCGGCGCGCGGCCAATCCTTGATGAAGAAATGACAGAGGGATTTCTGGAACGAGACGACGGCTTTGAGCTTCGGTTCAACGTCGACGGCCTTGGCGTCGAGTTCTTCGAAGAGCACGAGGGCTTCCTTGTACTTCTTCTCCTCGAGGTTCTTGATGGCATCCTTATAGAGCAGGGACAACGGGTCTTCCTTCTTCTCGGCGGCGGGCAGCGGCTTCTTCGTCTGGGCGCGCAGGTCACCGGTGACGGGGGTCAGGGCAATGAGGACGGCGAGCAGGGCGGCCTTGGCCAATTTGTAGGTAAGGGACTCTTTGATAAGCATCGGGTGAAGGGAGGGGAAAGCTCCTCGTTGTGGGTAGGCTAAAATTGCCCTTTCGCCTGAACTATGCCAAGCAATAAGCCCCCTTTTCCTTGTGACATAAGGGTGGCGAAAAGCCCTAGTCGGCCCCCCTGTGAATAACTCAGGCCCCCGGCTTCATACCGGTCGCCAGAATGGTCTCGAAACAGGGCTCTTTGACCTCTTTGGCAACGACCCGGACCTCGGATTGGCGGAAGCCGGCTTCCTCGATCCAGTCATGGAGTTCGTTTTCTTTGAAACCGAGCCAGCGGTCGGCGTAAAGCTCCCGGGCTTTCTCGAACCGATGGGCACGGAGGTCGAGGATGAGCAGGCGGCCGCCGGGCTTCAGGATGCGGAAGGCTTCCGTCAAGGCCTGTCGCGGGTTCTCGGCGTGATGCAGGGCCTGGCTGAGCAGGGCGAGGTCGATGCTGCGATCGGGCAGGGGGACTTTCTCGATATTGCCGAGGACGTAGGTCAGGTTCCGCAGGTGCTCCTTCTTGGCTAGGGCGCGGCCGACCTGGACCATCCGCGGGGAGTTGTCGACGCAGTGGACGCTTTCGGCTTGGCGGGCCAGGAGGCGTGAGAGCGTGCCGTCGCCGGCACCGAGGTCAGCGATCCGCACGCGAGGGGTGAGGAGGAAGAGCATCTGGCCAATCGCTTCCCATGAGCGGCCGGGGCAGTAGTTGCGTCCAAGACGGTCGGCGACGAGGTTGAAGTGCTGCTCAGCTTTCTGGCGGCGTTTCTCGATGATGCGTTGCAGGGAGCGCTGGTCCGCGGCGGACTTGGGCTCGCGCGCGCTGGCGGCGAGAGCGGCGTCCACGATGCCGGCGACGCTCACCGGCAGGTCGCGGGCGAGCGAGTAGAACGACTTCTTCCCATCGCGGCGGTCGTTCACGAGCTGAGCCTTGCGCAGCAGCGCGAGGTGGGTCGAGATGCGCGACTGGGGCAGCCCGAGGATTTCCTGGAGCTCGCCGACCGCCAACTCGCCTCGGTGCAACAGATGAAGGATGCGGGACCGGGTCGGGTCGGCTAGGAGGCGCAGGGTTTCCCAGGGGTCAGACATGCGGGCAGGTTGGGGTGCACCGGCGTCCGTGTCAAAAGAGGAAGCCCCGTTTCCGGGGCTTCGTCAGCAGGCCATTCGGCTGCGTGCTTAGCGCTTATCGACCCAGCGGGTGATGCGGATGACAGTCCAGTTCTCGGCCTTACCGTTGATGTTTGTCGTGAAGGTCTCCCCCGTCTTGTGGTTGAGGAACTGCTTGGCCAGCGGGGAAATGTACGAGAGGATGTTCTTCTCCGGTTCGCCGTCCCAGGCGCCGAGCAGGTCGTAGGCAATCTCCGTCTGGTCGGAGCCGCGGCGGAGGACCACGCTGGAGCCAATGCTGATATCGTCGGCTTTCGCTTCCTTGAAATCGGTCACCTTGGCCTTCTTGAGGATGCCATCGAGTTCGGCGCGACGGGCGGCGAGGGTGTCATGGTCCTGACGGGCCATCTTGTATTCGGAATTTTCCTTCAAGTCGCCATGTTCCTTGGCGATCTGGATGGCTTCCTTGA
>CAIVYX010000197.1 GCA_903910245.1 uncultured Opitutia bacterium
CGTTTTCCTCTGGTCGGGCTGGTGAGATTCGAACTCACGACCTCTTGCACCCCATGCAAGCGCGCTACCAGACTACGCTACAGCCCGAGAGAGGAAAGATTGGGTTAAGCCCCAGCCCGAAGGGGATGTCAATCCGACAAACCCAGCCCCTTGGTTTCTCGACATATCCAAGGCCTAACCCTAATAAATCCGCATGAGCCGCACCCCTCTGCTCCTGCTATCCCTACTTTGCGCCAGCCTCTTCGCCGAGTCTCGTCCGAACATCGTCTTCATCCTGGCCGATGACCTCGGCTACGGTGAAGTCGGCTACAACGGCCAGAAGATCATCCGCACCCCGAACGTCGATCGCCTCGCCCGCGAAGGGATGATTCTCACCCGGCATTATTGCGGCAACGCGGTCTGCTCGCCCTCGCGCACGGTACTCATGACCGGACGCAACCCAGGCCACGCCACGACCCGCAACAATATCGACGTCGGCGAACAGGAACAATATCCGCTACCCGCCGGCATCACGACGCTACCCGCGACACTCAAGTCGGCCGGGTATGTGACCGGAGCTTTCGGCAAATGGGGCATGGGCGGCTTCGATTCCACCGGCAGCCCGTTGAAACAAGGTTTTGACCGCTTCCTCGGCGTCACCAGCCAATGGGTCGCGCACAGCCACTACCCAGCCTTCATACAGGACGACGGTAAGAAGATCCCGCTCGATAACGGACCGAGCGGCGTGCCTGGCCATGCGAATTTCCCGGCTGACGCCGACCCAAAGGACCCGAAGGCTTTTGCTCCATATATCGGTAAGGACTTCTCGAGCGACCGCACCATTGCCGGCGCCGAAGCCTTCATCGCTGAGCACAAGGGCAAGCCGTTCTTCCTCTACTACGCCTCGCCCCTGCCCCACGTCTCCCTCCAGGTGCCCGCCGAAGAGCTCAAGCAATACGATGGCGTGATCACCGAAGCCGCCCCCTACGTCCCGACCAAGGGAGGCTACGTGCCCAACCGCACCCCGCGCACGACCTATGCTGCGATGATCTCGCGCCTCGACAAGGAAGTCGGTCGCATCCTCGCCGCGCTCGAGAAGGCCGGCGTCGCCGATAACACGATCATCGTCTTCTCCGGCGACAACGGCGCCACGCACGACGCCGGTGGCGTCGACACGAAGTACTTTGATTCCGCCGGCGGCCTGAAGGGCCTCAAAGGCTCGCTCCACGAAGGCGGCATCCGTGAGCCGACCGTGGTCCGCTGGCCTGCCGGCATCAAGGCTGGTGCGCGGTCCAACCGCATTTCCGGTTTCGAAGATTGGCTGGTCACGTTCGCCGAGCTCGCCGGGGTGAAGCTCGAACGCACCGCGGACATCGCCAGCGAAAGCCTCGTACCCGCGCTCAAAGGAACGGATGCACCCCGCACCGCCCCGCTCTATCGCGAGTTCCCGGGCTATGGATCGCAGCAAGCCATCTGGGACGGCAAGTGGAAGGCCATCCGCACCGACATGGCCAAGGCGGTCCAAGCCATGACGCCCGTCGTCACCCAGCTCTACGACCTCGACGCCGATCCGAATGAGACGACCGACCTCGCCGCGAAGTTCCCCGAAGTCGTCAAGGAACTCGAAGCCAAGATGAATGCTGCACGTGTGCCGAACGCCGACTTCCCCCTGCCAGGCGTGGACCCGATGCCCGCTAGTGGTGGCAAGGGAAAGAAGAAGGCAGCGGCGAAGAAGTAAGCTGATGGGGTAGTTTCGGGTGGCAGGTGGCAGCCCCGGGTGGCAGGTGGCGGGATTAATCCAGCTAGGGCAGCACGCGGTGCTGCCCCTACCTGCCGACAATCCATTCAGTCCTTCAGAGCTCTTCGATGCCTTTGCGCAACTCCGCCGCCTTCTTGCGCACGGCGGCCTGCTCGGCGGGGGACATATTGGCAGCCTGTCGCACGGCCATGCCGATACGTGGATTATTAAGGAAGCGTTCCTGATGCCTCAGCCAGAAGTCCCAATAGAGTGCATTGAGCGGACACGCCAGCGGGCCGGTGCGATCCTTGGGGTCATACGGACAGCCGCTGCAGTAGTTCGACATCTTGGAGACGTAGCTCGCGGCGCAGCAATACGGCTTGCTCGCGA
>CAIVYX010000198.1 GCA_903910245.1 uncultured Opitutia bacterium
ACCTATCCGCTTTAATGCTCAGGTGGTGGAATGGCAGACACGCTGGATTCAGGTTCCAGTGCCCCTAAAGCGTAAGGGTTCAAGTCCCTTCCTGAGCACCAAAAGCAAGACACGACCCCGGCGACCCCGGGGTCGTCCGATTGGCTACGATAAATGCGTATCCATCTATCAATTACAAGCCTGCCACACCCCTACCCCTACCCCTAATCGTTAGAGCCTTCCCCCTAGCACATGGAGGATTGTCCCCCCCGAAAGGACCCTCCATCCTTCCCCTTCACCGATGGCGGACCTCACCACATTACCCGACCTCCTCCCCTGGCCCTTCCTGGTCTGCAGCCGCAAGGGTGAGATCCTTTTTGCCAACCCGCTCGTCGACCGCGCGGTCGGCCAGAAGGTCCAGGCGGGCATGAACATCGATAAACTCTTCCTCGAACTCGAGAACGGCCAGGCTGCCTCCACCCTACTCCACTCCGCCGCCCGCTGGTCCGCCTGGAGCGGCATGCTCGAGGTCCGTAACGTCAACGCCGGCGAACCGATCCGCGCAGCTAAAATCATCCTGCAACCCGATCCGAAGTTCGATCGCCAAGTCTGGCTGATCTTCGCCGAAGACCCGCTGGTCAACGGCGCGCCGATCCTCACGCCTCGTTCCGGCATGAGCCTCGCCCGCACGCTCATCGAGAATTCGCCCGACTTCATCATCCTCCGCGACCTCCAGGGGCGCATCCTGCATACGAGCCGCAGCCTCGACGAGTTCCTCGCCCTGCCCTACCGCGGCTACGTGGCCGACCTGACGCTGGCCGATATCCTTTCGGCCCGCTCGGCCAACCAGTTCCGGCAGTTCGATGAGGAAGTGATCCGTACCGGCCAACGGGTGCTCCATGCGGTCATGCACTTCGAGACCCTGGACAGCCGCTCGCGCCTCGTCCGCGTCGTCCACGAACGCATCAAGGGCGGCGGCGGCCTGCCGAACGGACTCCTGACCTTTGCGGTCAACATCACGGAATCGGTCGACGAACATAACCGCCTGCGCATCGCGCTGGAAAAGGCGGAAGAGGTCGCCGCCGCCAAATGGCAGTTCGTCGCCAACGTGACCCATGAGATCCGTAACCCGATCAACGCCATCCAAGGCCTTTGCGAGACGAACCTGGAGCTGGCGCCGCCGCTTTCGCCGGACGTACTGCGCAAAATCCAGTCCTGCGCCAGCGAACTCGAAGATACCGTCCGCGACGTGCTTGACTTCTCCCGGCTCGACCGCGGCAACGTGACGATTGAGAACATCCCCTTCAACCCCGTCCGCGCCCTCGAGGAAGTGACCGCCCAGTTCCAGCACCAGGCGGGCCGTAAGGGCGTCGAACTTGCCGCACTCGTCAAGGCCGACTCCCCCCAGTCCGTGCTCGGCGACCCGATCAAATTCCGCCGCATCATCGCCAACCTCGTCGGTAACGCAGTGAAGTTCACCGGGAACGGCCACGTCCACGCGGAACTCGAATTCGAGGAACGTAACGGCCGACTCCGGGCACAACTCACCGTTCGCGACACGGGCATTGGCATCCCGGGCGACCAGCTCGAGAGCATCTTCGAGCCGTTCACGCAGGCCGACGCCTCCACGACCCGCCGCTTCGGCGGTACGGGCCTCGGCCTGACTATCGTCCGCAGCCTCACGCAGGCGATGGACGGCTATATGAAAGTGATGAGCGAAGTCGGCACAGGCTCGAGCTTCGCCGCGACGGTCATGGTCGAGCCCAACCCAGCCTTTACGCCGCCGCCCCAGCCTAAACTCGCCGGCCAGCGGATCCTGCTCGTCGCCGGCGACCCCGCCGTCCGCCAATGGTTCGCCGACTCGCTTTCTTTTTGGGGCGCGGAATGCGAACAGACGGAGACCTACGAAGACGCCGAAGCACTCTGGGCGGCCGCGGCCGCCGCCGAAAACCCCTTCAGCCGCGCGATCATCGACCTACCCGAAGACGTCAGCCCGCGCCTCCCGGCCTTCCCGCGCGAACAGGTCATCCTGGTGACTTCTTCCGAAGTCGAATTCCGCAGCCAGGCCCAACTCTTCCGACCAGTCACGCTCACGGCGCTCTGGACCCGCTTCAGTACCGAAGCCCCGATCCACGACGAACGCGAGCCGGCCCACGGTGCCCCCCGCGCCTCCCGCATTCTCCGCGTGCTCCTCGCCGAAGACAACGAGGTCAACCGCGAGGTCGCCAGCGCCCGCCTGCGCCGCGCCGGCCATGACGTCAGCGCCACAGTCGACGGCTCCGCCGCCCTGGACCTCTGGCGCACCAAGGAATTCGACGTTGCGATTCTCGATATCCAGATGCCGATCATGGACGGGCTGTCCGTCGCCGCCGCCATCCGCGCCGAAGAACAGGCCCGGGGTCGTCGCCGCACCTCACTCCTAGCCCTGACCGCCATGACCCAGGAACTGGATCGCGCCCGCTGCGAGGCAGCCGGCTTCGACGCCTACCTCGCGAAGCCGGTCCGGGGCGCGGAATTACTCGAAAAACTGGAGCTTCTCGCCGCCAGTCAGGAAGCCGCCCTCGGTCGCGTCCGGGACGACGAGTTCGCGGCCAACCTCGAGGCCGCCGAAAAAGAAGATGCCGAGGACCTCAAGGCCGCCGCCCGGGCCTTCCTCCGGCACGCCGAGGACATCATCACCCGCCTCTGCGTCGCCCGCGACTCCTCGGAGCCAGACGCCCTCAGCCGCGAAGCCCACGGGGCCAAAGGCATGCTTTCCCTGATGGCCTGCACTGGCCTTGCCCGCCTCGCCAACCAGATCGAACGCCAGCCGACCGAGACCTCGGCCCGCGCCCGGACGGATGAGCTCATCGACGGCTTGCGGAAACTGCGCGAGACGCTACAGTCTCGTTCTGACCTGAGCCCTGATGGCCAAGCCGAAACTCAAACCCGAAATCAAGACTGAGACGCTGGTCTCGGCGGCGCCTAAGTGGAACGTCGTCGTGCTCAACGATCCCATCAACTACCAAGCTTACGTCGTCGTGGCCTTCATGAGCGTGCTGCGCATCAGCGCCGCTGAAGCCAAGAAGCTCATGCGCGCCATCCACGCCGAAGGTCGTGCGACTGTGTGGACCGGCGACCGCGAACGTGCCGAGATGCTCTCGCTGGAGTTACAGCAGTGGCACCTCAACTCCCTCCTCGAGAAAGATGGCTGAACTGCGCCTCAGCATGACCCGGGAGGCGCGCACGGTGCTCTCCGACCTACTCCGCCTCATTGCGCCCACCGCGGCCCGCGTCTCGGTCAACCGTGCCAACGTGCCCGGCAACGACGAGGAGATTGCCGGCTTCTGGGTCGAGACCCTCACCGCGCAGGCCTCCGAGGAGGCCCGCCTGCTCGCTGTGGCCTTCGCCAGCGCCAAGGGCGATCCGGCGGTGATCCTGCTCCCCAACGAGGCCCAGGCCCACGCCTTCCTTCGCGCCCTCTCCGCCGTCCGCCTCGCGCTCCGCGACTTGGTCTTCGCCGACGTCACCGACGCCCAGCTCGAAAGCGTCGAGGACATCGACGACGAGTCCCTGCCGACCGAGAAGCGCCACGCCCTCGCCTGCTACGCCTGCTTCGGCCTGCTCCAGCAGTCGCTGATCTCACAGCTCTGCCCTGAGGCCTTCGACTGAGCGACGAAATCGGTTGAACGTCCGCTCCTGACCCGCAACAAACAGGACGTGCGCAGCGGCCTCCTCAGTTTCTTCTCCGCCCTCGGTTCGTTCGGTCGCCAGCTCGCGGCCCTGCCTCGCCCGAAATCCCTTCCTTTTGTCGGCGTCGTCCGCTCGATGGACGGACCGACCTTCAAGGCGGACCTCGTCGCCGGCCTGAACGTCGCGCTGCTCGCCTTCCCGATGTCGATGGCCTTCGCGATGAAGGCCGGCCTGCCAATCTGGTGCGGACTCGTCGGCTGCGGCGTGGCCGCTGCGGTGGCCCCGCTCTTCAGCGGCTCGGCTAATCTCTCCGCTGGCCCGACCAACGCCACTGCGGCCCTACTGCTCGGCGCTTTCGCCACGCTCGGCGCCACCAACCCAGAACTACGCGCCTCGGCGCTCCCGACCTTGGTGCTGATGACGGGCCTGTTCCTTCTCCTCGCCTCGTGGTTGCGCCTCAGCGGCTTCGCCGACTTCGTCCCGCGCACGGTGATCTCCGCCTACATCGCCGCTGCGGCCCTGCGCGTCATTGCGCTCCAGCTCCCCATCGCCCTAGGCATGCCCGGCGATCACGCCAGCGAAACGCTCCCCGAAGTACTCTGGCAAGCGCTCCGCATGGGCCGTACGCTCATCAATCCAGAACTGGGCCTGACCATCGTAACGGGCATCGCCTATTTCATTCTCCGGCCGAAATATGGAGCCGGTAAAGCCATCCTCGGCGCGGTCGCCGTTGCCACTGTCGGCGCCATCCTCGCGCAGAACGTGGCCCACGCCCAAGGCAGTATCGCCAAACTGGTCACAGTTGTCGGTGAGGCCGCCCAACCCGGGGCCGCCCTGCCCCTGCCCGATTTCTCCGGCCGCACGCTCTCGACGCTCTTCTCGCCGGCCCTCGCGCTGGCGGTGCTGATCGTCATTGAGGGGACAGCCAACGCCCGAGCCTCAGCCTTAAAGACCGGCCGGCCGTCTGACCTTCACCAAGAAGTCTACGGCCTCGGCATGGCCAACGTGGCCTGCGCCTTCGCGGGAGGCATGGCGGCCTCTGGTTCGATCAGTCGCTCGGCCCTCAACGTCGCCAGCGGCGCCCGCACAGCGATGGCCTCGCTCCTCTGCGGCGGCTTCATCCTTGGCGCCCTCTTCCTCGCCAGTCCCGCGGTGGCGGTCGTGCCGCTCTCGACACTGGCCATCCTCGTCATCCTCGCCGAACTCGAGCTCGCGAACTTCTCCGCGATCAAGCTGATTCTAAAATCCGGGGCCCAAGACCGCACGGTCTTCCTCGCCACCTTCGCCACCGCGCTCCTCGCCCCGCTCGACATCGCGATCTTCCTCGGCACCACGGTCGCCGTCGCCTTTTACCTGAAGCAGACGTCCACCCCGGAAGTCGTCGAGTACGACTTCTCTGACACGGGCGAGATCAAGGAACGTCCGAAGGGCCAAGGCACGACGGGCATCTCGATCCTGCATGTCGAAGGTAGCCTGCACTTCGGCGCGACCCAAGCCTTCCACGAACATCTCCGCCGCGCCTCGGCCGACCCGAACCTGAAGGTGCTCGTGCTGAAGTTCCGCGAAGCGCTCTACCTCGACGCCAACGGCGTGCTGCTCCTGCGAGACCTGGCCGACACGCTGAAGTCCGATGGTCGCCACCTGATTCTCTGCGAGGCGAAGGCCGACACGATGCGGATCATCGTTAACGCCGGCCTCGATCAATCAGTCGGCAAGGAGAACGTCTTCCCGTTCGAGGAAGCCCACCCGAACCTCGCCCTCGCCAAGGCCGTCCGCCGCGCCCGCGAACTGGCCGGTGGCGGCCAGGCGGTCCTTCGTATCGTGACGGCCCCGCACCCTGACCTGCCCAAGCCCGCTTCGGCCTCGGGTGAGGATTGGCAGATTTAGTCTTCTCTCGCCGCTTTTCGGACAGACCAAGCCGTCCGTTTGGGCTTTTACGGTGGTTTTTGAATTATGGCTTGAAGCCCGCACCGGGACTCGCCCTTTTGGGGTGGTCTGTTCACCAATCCAGCCGCCCACCTTCCCAGCACCATGAGCCACTACAGCGACATCCAAAAGCACCTCGGCACCGAAGCCGAAAACCTCCTCGGGTTCAACAACCCGAAGATCAAGAAGGAGCAG
>CAIVYX010000199.1 GCA_903910245.1 uncultured Opitutia bacterium
CCAGCCCGCCGCGGACGCAGGCGCCAATGAAGTCCGCACCCCCGCACCCCGCCTCAACGAAGCCAAGCTGGAGTCCGCCCACGCGGAACTCCCTCCGCTCTCCGTGATCGGGGCCTCGTCCGAACCCGCCGCCAAGCCCGGCACCATCACGACGCCGAAGCAGTTCGGTCGCCGTGGTACGCCCCGTGGCGCCGCTCCGTCGGCCGCCAATGGTCAGGCTGCCCGCCCAACCTGCGGCGTCGTCGAAGACCCGTCTCAGCTGACCGAGAACCTCTCGGGCGATCGCGCCCAGTCGTCCGCCCCGGAACAGCGCGAGCAGCGTGAACCGCGTGAACGTCGTGAACCGCGCGCCGAAGGCGAGCCTGGTCCCCGTCGCGAACCGCGTGAACGCCGCCCCGAAGGCTTCACCGAAGAAGGCCGCCAGCCCGGCATCCCGCAGGGCGACCGCCCGCGTCGTGAACCGCGCGCCGAAGGCGATCGCGGCCCTCGCCCTGAAGGCGACCGTGGTCCTCGTCGCGAAGACCGCCCGCGTCGTGAAGACCGTCCGCGTATCCAGATTGAGCCCGTCGTCATTCCGGTCCAGGCCCCCATCGGCTTCTGGGCCTCGCTGAAGCGCAAGCTCGCCACCCTGTTCGGCGTGCCTACCAAGGCCGTCTTCGTTCCTTCCGCCCGCACCCAGCAGCCTCGCGGCGAACACCGCGGCGAACGCTCTGATCGCGGTCAGCGCGGTGGACGTGGTCGCGGCGAATTCCGCGGCGGTTCCCGTGATGGTTCCCGCGGGGGCCGTGAAGGTTCCCGTGGAGGTCGCGGTGAATTCCGCGGCGATCGCGGTCCTCGCAGCGGTCCTCGCGAAGGCTGAACATAACGGGGGCGCCAATCGGCGCCCCCGCTTCTTTTACCCGACATGCTCCAGGTCGCGCGCATCCGCGGTGGTCACGTGCTGAAAGGCTCGGTCCGTGCCGCCGGTTCGAAGAACGCTTCGCTGCCCCTGCTCGCCGCTTCGCTCCTCACGGGCGAGACGGTGACGCTGCGCAATGTGCCTGACCTCAGCGATGTCCGCTACATGGCGGAGATCCTCGGCCATCAAGGCGCCGTCGTCACTAACCCAGCACCGGGTGTCTGGACGATCCGGGCCGAACAGATCTCGCACCGCACGCCCTACGACCTCGTCCGTAAGATGCGCGCGTCGGTCTGCCTACTGGGCTCGCTCATCGGTCGCCTCCGCCAAGCGGAGATGGCCATCCCCGGCGGCTGCGTCATCGGACCCCGCCCCATCGACCTCCACCTGAAAGGCCTCGAAGCCCTCGGCTGCATCGTCACGGTCGAAGCCGGCCTCGTCCAGGTCGACGCCTCCCGCGCCCGTGGTGATATGGTCTTCATGGGCGGCCCGATGGGCAGCACAGTCCTCGGCACCGCTAATATCGTGATGGCCGCCACCCTTACGCCCGGCGTCACGCGCATCGAATGCGCCGCCCGCGAACCGGAGGTCGTCGACCTTTGCACAATGCTCATCAAAATGGGCGCCAAGATCAGCGGCCAAGGCACGGGCATCATCGAAGTCGAAGGCGTCACCGCACTCCACGGCTGCGATCATACGGTCATTGCCGACCGCATCGAAGCCGGCACCTACCTCGTCGCGGGTGCAATCACGGGCGGCGACGTCACGGTGACGCACTGCGACCCGGCGCACCTCACGGCCTTTCTCGACAAGCTCCGTGAAGCGGGCGTACAAGTCGAGACCGGCCCCGACTTCATCCGCGCCCACGGCAAGCCGACGAACGCCGTCGAGATCATCACCGAACCCTACCCAGGCTTTCCAACCGACCTGCAGGCGCAGTTCATGGCCCTCCAGCTCCTCGTCGATGGACGCAGCACGGTGACCGAGAAGATCTATCCGGCCCGCTTCATGCACGCCGCCG
>CAIVYX010000200.1 GCA_903910245.1 uncultured Opitutia bacterium
CGCCACCTGTAACGATGTACCCGCTTCGCAGCATGCCAGCGTGCCAGCATGCCCCCTCGCGGCCGCCGGCCGCGCCTGCTTCGCAGCAGTTCCCCCGCGCGACTTCGTCGCGCTACTACCAGCTACGTTTCTTATGCCCGACCATCGCGTAATAAGTCAGATAGAGATAACAGGGCAGGATAATCCAGTACGCTGAGCGCACGGAATAATGATCCGCCAGCCAGCCGTAGCCGAGCGGCAGGAACGCATTCCCGCAGAGGCCCATGATCATCACGGAAGCTCCGATTTTCGTGAAGCGTCCGAGGCCATCCAGCGCGAGCGGCCAGACGCCGGCCCAGGTCAGCGAGTTGGCGAAGCCGAGCAGCACCACAAACCAGAGCGAGATGTCCGTGGGATGGCCATGGAAGGGGATCGTCCCTTTCGTGGTGACGATGAGGACGGATAGGACGACGCCGAGTGAGGTGCAGAAGCGCAGCATGGTCAGCTGCGAGACCACGCGCGGGATGAGGGTGATGCCGGCGAGGTAGCCGCAGATCATCGCGGCCAGCACGAAGGCCGGGAAGACCTTAGCCTCAAGCAAGGGCAGGCCCATCGACTGCGCGTAGGGGATGATGGTGTCGACAGAGATGACGGAAGCCCCGACGTGCAGGAAGATGCCCAGCGCGCCGAGGATGAGGTGCGGGAACTGCAGGATGACGGTCTTATCCGCGTTGGCTTCGGCGACCTCCGCGGTCTCATGCTCGGTGTCAATCTCGGGAAGTGGCGACAGGCGGACGAGGAACCCGAGCGCAAGCAACGCCGACCCGACCCAGGCGTACGGGATGACGACCCGCCGGATCAGCTCGTCGAGCGCCGCGGCTTTCTCCGCCGCCGGCATCGTCGCCAAACTCGCGAATAGGTCGGTGTCGGTCACCTTGAACACGACGGCGGCGAAGACGATCGGCGCGAGGATGCCGGCCCCTTTGTTGCAGATGCCCATCACGCAGATGCGCCGCGCGGCGGACTCCTTCGCCCCAAGGACGGTGATGTAAGGATTCGCTGCGGTCTGCAGGATGGCAAGGCCTGCGCCGAGCGTGAAGAGGCCCCCCAGAAAGACGACGTACGTCCGCGTCATCGCCGCGGGGATAAAGAGGAAGGCTCCGGCCGCCATCACCCAGAAGCCAATCATCATGCCGCGCTTGAAGCCGGTGCGCTTGAGGAGATGCGCGGCCGGCATCGAGAACACGAGGTAGGAGATATAGAAGGCGAACGTGACTAGGTACGCCTCGAAGTGCGTCAGCTCGCAACCAATCTTGAAGTAGGGGATGAGGATCGCGTTCACCCACGACACGAAGCCGAAGATGAAGAAGAGCACCGCGATGATCGCGATCGAGACGCGCGTCTGGCCAGGCGTCAGGTCGCGCGCATGGATGGGATTGGTGCTCATGCGTGGGGTCACGTCAGCCTGCCGCTTCGCTTCCCATGAGCAATAAAAAGACCCCGGCGTTCCGGGGTCTTAAGGGCAGGCGATGAGGCTGGGCTTAGGCCGAGCAACCGCAACCGCCGGAACCGCAGCCGCCCTGCTTCTGGGCGACGGGCTGTTCGGTGGAGCAGCAACCGCCGGCCGCCGCGCCTTCTTCGGAAGAGCAGCAGCCA
>CAIVYX010000201.1 GCA_903910245.1 uncultured Opitutia bacterium
CCTACAATCTCTTCCACTACACCCTGCCGAAGCTTGGCATCCAGGTATCGTTCGTCGATGCCGATGAGCCCGAGAACTTCCGTAAGGCCGTGAAGTCGAACACCAAGGCCTTCTACGGAGAAGGCCTCGGCAACCCCCGCCTCAACATCTTCCCCTTCGCCGAAGTCGGCAAGATTGCCAAGGAAGTCGGCGTCCCACTCATCATCGATAACACCGCCCTCTCGCCCTACCTGAATCGTCCGTTCGAGCACGGTGCGAACATTGTCGTCCACTCCGCCACCAAGCACATCGGCGGCCACGGCACATCGATCGGTGGCATCGCCGTCGATGGCGGTAACTTCGACTGGGGCAACGGCAAGTTCCCTGGCTTCACCGAGCCCGACATGTCCTACCACGGTCTGCCCCACTGGGAGGCCTTCAAGGCCTTCGCACCCGCCGGCGGCGCCAACATCGCGTTCATCATGAAGATGCGCCTGCAGTTCCTCCGCGACGTCGGCAGCTGCCTCTCGCCCTTCAACTCCTTCCTGCTCATCCAGGGCCTCGAAACCTTGCACCTCCGCATGGAGCGCCACTGCGCCAACGCGATGAAGGTCGCCCAGTACCTCGAAGCGCACCCGAAGGTGAAGTGGACGAACTACCCGGGCTTGAAGTCCTCGAAGTACCATGACCTCGCCAACAAGTACCTCACCAACGGCTACGGCGCGCTGGTCGGCTTCGGCCTGAAGTCCGGCCACGAAGGCGGCCGTAAGTTCATCGACTCCCTCGTCCTGCACAGCCACGTCGCCAACATCGGTGACGCCCGCTCGCTGGCGATCCACCCGGCCTCCACGACGCATTCGCAGCTCACCGCCGAGGAGCGCGACAGCGCCGGCGTGACCGACGACTACGTCCGCCTCTCCGTGGGCATCGAGGATATCGAGGACATCATCGCCGACCTCGAGCAGGCGCTGGCCAAGGCCTAAGCCTCACGTCATCGACCAATCAGGGCGGGCCTCAAGGCCCGCCCTTTTTTATGCCTGGGCCTTGGTGCCGTCGAAATCGTGATACTCGAGGAACTGTCGCGCACCTTCGTCGCCCATGTAAGCGGCGAGTAGCTTGTGGTCCGTCTGGGTCAGATCCACGACAATGAGACCGTCCAGACAGCCGCCGAATCCTTCGTCGACATTGAAGGCAATGAGACGGCCGTTGAGCTTGAGGTAGTGCTTCAAAAGCACGGGCACGGCCTTGGCGTCGGGTTCGAGGTCGCTCACGAGGCTCGAGACATGCTCGAGATCGAAGGCGCAGCGCTGGAGGACGTCCAGGTCGGCACCGTGCAGGCTCATCGAACGGGGCGGATTCTTGGCCCGCACCAGCGGCAGAAGGTCGTCGGCCAAACGGTTGTTCTTGAGGTAAGAAAGGATGAGTTCCTTCGAGGCCTGGCCATACTCAGGATTGATGCTCACCGGGCCGAACAACAAGTGATACTTCGGG
Source organism: uncultured Opitutia bacterium (assembly GCA_903910245.1). Lineage (GTDB taxonomy): Bacteria > Verrucomicrobiota > Verrucomicrobiia > Opitutales > UBA953 > UBA953. The sequence goes on from CAIVYX010000201.1 coordinate 1,471, forward strand.
AAACGGACGACATAGCGGCCGATGCCGCGCCAGAGGAGCGGCAAGCTCGTGGGCTTACGTTGGTATTCCTGCCGGATGAACGAACGCCCCATCTCGAGTGCGGGATTCATACGCCGGAAGAAGTCGCCCTTGAATTCAAAGAGCGTCGAAGTGTAGAGGCCATGCTTGCCCTGCAAGGGGAGGATGCGGTCGGTCGGCCCAAGTCGGTAGCCTCCGACAATCGCCGAATCCTTGTCGTCCCAGAGCACAATCTGGTCATACCATGCGTCGAAAGCATCGAGGTCGCAATCGAGACCCGTGCCCTCCGAGACCGAACGGAAGGTCGTCTCACGCAGGCGACCGATTTCACGCAGGGTATGCGGCAGATCCTTGCCCAGGAAGCGGTAGACCTTGAAGTCACCGTTCGTGAGCAGAAGGTCTTCCGTTGGCAGGCTTTGCAGCTCGGCACGCAGCAACAGCGGATTCACCGGTGCGATGATGGGGACCCGCGGGGTCACCGGCTTGGCGGCCGCAGCCTTCTCGCGGTCGCTCCGGCTGGAAAGTAGCTCACAACGGAGGCGTAGAAAACTCGTGGCCTCCGCGTCGTCCGGATGATCCGCCAACTGAGCAGGTGTGACGGGATTAGCCGTGCGGAGATGGATGACCTTGCCGTGATGATTACGGAACTCGCGAAGCAGGAGCATCGTCCGGAGCTTCGGATGAATTAGGCCGAGCGATTGGAAGAGCCCAGAGTTACGTCCCTCAATCCGCATAGGAAGAATCGAAGCACCGACCTTGCGCGCCATGCGCACGACCTGCGGCGACCAGACCGGGTCGTCGACGCGACGAGACTTCAGACGGAGGCTAGAGACCTCGCCGGCGGGGAAGGTCAAGATGCAGCCGCCCGCACGCAAATGCGCAAGGATGCGGCGGGTGCCCGCGATATTGCCCGGATTGGCTGCATCCGGGCTGAAGGGATTGACCTCGATCAACCAGGGACGAATACCGGGAATCTGGCTGAGCCAGCGGTTACCGACGACTAAGGCGTCCGGACGGGCCCGCAGCAGGAAATCCATCGCCACCAATCCGTCGGCCAGACCATGCGGATGATTCGCGACCACGACGAGAGGCCCTGTGCGCGGGATGCGCGCCAGGCACTGATCGCTCCAGGTGTTGCACACCCCCGCCTGTTCCATCGCAGAGGTGAAGAAATCTGGGCGTCCCGCCACATGGATGCGTTCAAGGAAAGCATCGAAAGCGCGGACCTTGAAGAAGCGGTCCAACACGGGCTCAGCCCAGGACAGCGGCCCGAGATTGGCCTTAAGTTCGTCGGTGTTGCTGGGAGCGCGCTGCGGTGACATCTGTGGCAATGATGCCACGAATGTGCGGACGGACGGAGGCGAAACCGTGACAATGTGGTGTCAGCCTGTGGCAAAACCAAAGAACTCACGGGCATTGCGCGTGGCCACCTCGGCGACCTCGTCCGGCGGCAGGCCCAGTAGTTCGGCAGCCTGAGCGCAAATCTCCGGGAGATAGGCGGGGGTATTTTCCTTACCACGGACGGACTGCGGGGCGAGGTACGGGGCATCGGTCTCCAACATGAGCCGGGCTAGGCCCTGTGCCTTGAGGGCCTGTCGAATCTCCTCCGACTTGGCGTAGGTGATGATACCGGTGAACGAGGCACGGCCGCCACGCTGGTTGACCTGGCGAACCTGCTCCGGGCCCTCGACGAAACAATGGAAGACGACCTTGCGCCAATCCACGCCGCTGGCGTCGATCAGCCGCACACAATCGTCGAACGCATGTCGAGAATGGATGACCACCGGACAGCCGAACTGATAGGCCAGCGAAAGCTGGCGACGGAAAGCTTCCTGCTGCCAGACCTTAACACGTTCGGCTTCGGCGACGTCTGTCGGTAGGCGGAAATAATCCAAGCCAATCTCCCCGAGCGCCGCAGGAGGCGTGTGGTCGGCGAAATAAGGCGAGATGGCCGCGACGGTCTCCTCCCAGCCTTCCTCCACATGACAAGGGTGGAGACCGACCGTATGTCGGAAGAAATCAGGCTGCGTGGAGGCGAGGTCACGGTAATCAGACCAGTCCTTGAGGTCCGTGCCGATGGCGACGACGCCTTCGACGCCGGCGGCCCGGCATTCGGCCACCCAAGCGGCGAGGCGGCCGGCCTTGAGGGCGTATTCCGGGTGACAATGGGAGTCCAGCAGGCGCACGCGGTGATTAGGCTCCCCGGCGATGAAAGCGCAAGACCACAGCCCTGCCTTGAAAAAGCCGCCCTGCCCTGCACGTTGGCCGCATGCACCACTGGCTGATGAAGTCCGAACCTGACGAGTTCTCCTTCCAGGAACTCGAACACAAGGGCAAGGAACCGTGGACCGGCGTTCGCAATTACCAGGCGCGCAACTTCATGCGCTCCGCCAAGGTCGGCGACCTCGTTCTTTTCTACCACTCCAACTGCGACGACCCTGGTATCATCGGCGTGGCCAAGGTCTCCAAGGAAGCCTTCGACGACCCCACCCAGTTCGAACCCAAGTCGGACTACTACGACGCCAAGTCGACTAAGGACAACCCACGCTGGAGCTGCATCGAGGTCGCGTTCCATCGGGGCTTCAAGCGACTCGTCAGCCTGCCCGACCTCCGCGACTCCGCGGCGCTCAAGGAAATGCTCATCCTACGACCGGGCAACCGTCTCTCCGTGACGCCCGTGAACGCCGCCGAATTCAAGGCGATCGCCGGACTAGGCGGACTCAGGAAGTAGCCTCTTCGAGCGGGAGCCACATCGCCAGGATCGCGGCGGGCAGGAACAGGAACGAAGCGTAGAGCAGCACCGAGCTGAAATCGGACGGCTTGGCGAAGATGCCGAAGAAGACCGTACCTGCGGCGGCGAAGACGCGGCCGATATTGTAGCTGAAGCCCGCGCCGGTCGTGCGGAGTAAGGTCGGGAACAGCGGCGGTAGCGCCATCGTGAAGAGGCCGAAGACACCTTGGCAGAAGCCCACGCCGGCATAGAGCGCATAGGTCGCGCCGAGGCTCCAAGGAAACGCAAAGGTCAGCGCCATCAGGACGAAGTAGACGCCGAAGAAAGCCGCCAAGGCGCGACGATACCCAAAACGGTGCGCAGCCCAGCCGGAAGCGAAGTTACCGACGACCGAAGCGGAGATGACGCAGAAGAGCGCGGTGGCAACGACCTCCGCCTTGTCGAGCGAGCGGGCGACGACCTCGGGATGGGAACGGATGAAGGCCTGCTGCCAGAACATGAAGCACCAGTGGCCGGTCAGCGAGATTGCGCAGAGCGTGGAGGCGATGAACGTCGTCCGACGGATGTCGCTTCCAAAAAGCCCCATCATCGAAGGCGCCTCCCGCTTCCCCTTCTCGGATGACCATTCGGCGGTCTCGGGGACTTCCTTGCGGATCCAGAGCGTCACGAAAGCCGGCAGGACACCGATCAGGAAGACCCAGCGTGGTTCATAGCCTTCGACCTTCTGCAGCAGATAGACTGCGGCAATCGCGGCGAGGATGCCGAAGTTAACCGCGCACTGCAGCACGGCGGCAATCCACGGGCGCCACTTCTTCGGCCAGGTCTCGGAAAGTAGCGAGGCGCCGACGGCCCATTCGCCGCCGATACCCAAGGCCGCAAGGAAGCGGAAAATCATCAGCTGCCACCAGGTGTGGGCGAAGAACGACAGACCGGTGAAGAGCGCGTAGGTTAAGATCGTGAGGACGAGCGTACGACTGCGGCCGAGGCGATCGCCGATGATACCAAAGAACGCGCCTCCCAAGGCCCACCCGAGCAGGAAGGCCGCCTGGATGTAGGACCCATAACGACCGACATCAGGGTCAGCCTCCTTGACCATCAGTAACTCGGCCACAAAGACGGTGGCGACGAGTGTGTAAAGGTGCAGGTCGAGTCCGTCGAAGAACCAACCCAGCCAGGCCGCGAGGCCGGACTTCTTCTGGTGGGTCGTCAGCTCGCTGAGCTTGGTGGCTTCGGCGGGGGTGTCGCGCATGGGGAGACAGTTGAAACCGCCCAGAAATTAGCAAGGCGGGCTTTGCGGCCCGCCCTGCGTGAGGACTTACTTCTTGGCTTCAGCCTTCTTGGCCGGTGCCTTGGCCTTCGGGGCCGGCGTCGCCGTGAAGGGCTGATTCGTCATGGCGCCGGGGGCGACCTTGAGGAGATTCGGAGACATGTCCGGAGCCTTGGCGTCGCCGTTGGCCCACTTGAGGCCGCCAATCAGGATCTGCTGGAAAGTCGGGTTGGTCCAGACGTCTTCGCGGTGACCCATGGCGGTGTAAAAGACGCGACCCTTGCCTTCGTTCTTAGCCCAGCAGTTCGGGTAAGCGGGGCGCTTGTAATCGTCTCCTTCGAGGGCGGGATCATTGAAGACAGTGAGGACGTGGATCTCAGGACGGAAATCCTTGAGGGTGTACCATTCTTCCTGGAAGGAGAAGGAGTCGCCGACCTTTTCGAAACCCGGGAAGGTCTTATCGATGACCTTATTCGTGCCGGCCTGCTGCTTTCCGTGACGGATGAATTCGGCACCGAGGAAGCAAACGTAGGCATCAGCCTTGTCGCCGTGGTTGGTGAAACGTTCCGGACCCTTCACAGCCTCGTTGTCGGTATGGAAGGTATCGGCGGCGGAGTGGGTGCCGACGAAGCCCTTGCCGGACTTCACGAAGTCGAAGAGGGCCTGCTTGCCGGCCATGGACATCGGAGGGTTTTTGTCGGTCCCTTCGGAGCAGAGATCGCCGGTGGTGTAGAACATCACGGTGTCGAACTGAGCGAGGTAGGCGGGCGAGAACTTCGAGCCATCCTTGGAGAAGACGAACTCGATATTGTTGGCGGCGCCGATCTCAGTGAGCTGCTTCTCAGCGAAGCTGGGCTGCCCCTTCTTGTAAGAGATCACGTCGTGCTCGAAGCCCGAGGACTTGGTGAAGAAAAGGACCTTGCGCTTAGGAGCGTCGGCGGCGAACGCGCTGAGCGACAGCAGGCAGAGGAGGAAGGAGCGGAGCATCATGGGGGTAGTGTCCCGTGACCAAACCCGCCCTGCCCTCCACAGGCAAGCCGATTGGGGCTTAGCGGCCCGCGGAACGACGGGCCGGAGGCAATTCGCGGCTGATTTCAGCCAAGCGATAACCGAAACCGGGACCACGTAGGCTGGAACCATCGACCTGACCCTCGCGACGCGAGTAGAGCAACGGATGCACCTTGGCCTCGGCCGCGGAAGCCGCGGGGTAGAATTGCATCCCATTGGTCTCCACACCAGCGATCGTGGGCGCGTGGGCGGCGAGCAGAATGTGCGTCATCTGCGCCATCATAGGGTTGGTGAGATCCTGCACCATCAACTGCATGCCATGGGCGCGGGCCCAGCAGAGACTGAGCAGCGCACCGGTCTGCGTCTTGCAGGTCTTGAGGGCAACGCCGGTCCAACCGAGTTCGCGACCGAGGCGGACGATACGCCAGTCATGCGCGCTCTCGTCGAGGAAGAGCGGCATGCGCTGACTGACCGAATGGACATCGATGGGGTGCTCCTCGAGCTCATAGGGGAACGGTTGTTCAACGTAGCTGAGCCGCTTCCAAAGTTCGGGCAGTTCGGCCTTCACGCGGTCGAGGACGCCGTTCACGTAGGCCGGATCCATCACCGTGCAATTAAAGTCGGCGGTGAAGAGTTCGACACCAAGCGGCAGGCCGATCTCGGCGATACGCTTCAGACGCTCGAAATCCCAGGGGGCGTCGTTGCCACGGAGTTTGACCTTCAGAGCCTTCAGGCCGTCGGTCGTAATCCATTCGTCGAGCGAGGACGGATAGCCGTCGGCGACCTTGTTCGCGCCGGCTTCAGCGAGCGTGAGGTAGTCGAGGCCGCCGACGAGATGCCAGGCGAGGAGCTTGGACGTCACCGGAGAGCGGAAATAGTCGGCCGGGTAGCGACCGACGAAGGACACGTCCTTGGCGTCGGCGGCGGGCGTGACGTACGCCGACAGGTCGCGATTCATCCACGGCGCGCAGTAGGTCGAATACGTTGGGACGCCATGGGCGACGCCATAGGCGTCATGCAGGGCGAGATCGAAAGGCGAGCAGCAGACCAGCGCCGCAAGCGTCGGGATGGCGACGCCTTCGGGCAAGCTGGCGTTGAATTTCTTGAGGATACCCGGAAGCGCTTCCTCGAGGAAATCATGGCCGATCTCCATCGGATGACCGCGCGCGCCGAACGACGCATAAGCCTCGGTCAGCGTGTCGCAGAAATCATGCAGTGCTTTCGAGCGGACATCATAGGGCACCGGCGAAGGCCACACCCACTGCACGCTGAGCGGGGTCTCGCCCCACCCTTCGGCAATCGAGCCATCGGCCTTCTCGACCGTGACGCACACGCGGGCGCAGACCACGCTCGTGACGGTCTCATGGCCAAACTTGAGAGGGAGTCGCAGAGTGACCGGCAAGGCATGCCAGCGCACCGCGCGGATCTGGACGTCGCAGGGATTCATTCGAAATCAGTCCTGCAGCGCTTGGCCGGAAGTTTCCTTGCCGAGGAACGCGACGAGCAAGCCGACGGCATAGACGAGGGTGATCGCGGCCGCGGCCTGCTGGAAGCCACCGAGTTCTTTGACCAGCCAACCGCTCAGCAACACGAACGGCACCGCCACCAGCCGTCCGGCGTTATAGCAGACCCCCTGCCCGGTCGCACGAACTCTGGTGGGGAAAAGCTCCGGAAGATAAAGCGGGAAGAAACCGAAAAACGCGGTCGCCGTCATGCCCAGAGCGAAGACTTTTGCAGCCATCAATAGAGGAAAATACGGTGCGCCGGGGAAAGCATCCAGGATTCCGCGGCCGCTCCAATCCGCGTCCGTCCTATAGATCCAACAGGTGGCGGCCAAAGCGAAGATACAAAGCAACTGATAACCAAGGCGGCGGCGCAGCTTGGCCAGAAGCAAGGGCGCGATGAAAGTGCTGACACAAGCACCGACGGACACGATAATCATCGCAAGCGCCTTAGCCCTCGTGAACCCAGGGGTATTAGCATCGGTGGCGAGCTTATTGATCCAGAGCATGACCCACTGAACAGCGCCCCAAGTCCCCACGAACACCACCGAAACCATCAGGATACCCCCGATGGTGGACATCTTGAGTCCACCGCTGAAAATCTCAACTAAGCGCGATTTCACGGGCGCACCTGATGAGGCTTCCTTGGCGGAAGCACGCTCCCACTTCTCGGACTCCGGGACGAAGAGACGAATCAGCAAGGTCAGGATCGCCGGCGAGGCGCCAATCAGGAAGTGAATCCGCCACGACTTGTCATCAGCAGGATAGGCAAAAGCCATGCAACCCACGAGCACCATGCCGAGATTGGCGGCCATGCCGATGGCACCGGCCATCTTGGAACGGTGCCGTTCCGGCCAGGCTTCCATCACCAGCGCCACGCCGAGCGCCCATTCGCCACCCATGCCGAGCGCGGCCATGAAGCGGGCGGCGGCGAGGTGCGTCGGGTCGGTCGCGAAATAGCAGACCCCGCTGAAGATGGAGTAGAAGAGAATGCTAAACGACATCGCCTTCACCCGGCCGATGCGATCTCCCAGCCAACCGAAGGCCGCACCACCGAGAGCGGCGCCGACCAAGAAAGCCGAAGTGATGATGCCCATCCACCAACCGACGAAGTCGTCCATGACGACGCCTGCAGGCGCCATGCTCTTGAGCGCCGGACCCGCAAGCGCCGGGAAAAGGGCCTGTTCGTAGCCATCCATCATCCAGCCGAGGAAGCCAGCGAGGAGGGTCATCTGCATGCCCTTGGTAATCGCGTCTTTGGTGCCGTCGGAAGTGGTCATTAGGGATGGCCCCATCAGAAGGAGATATCCCGAGCCTTCAAGGAACGAATTACGGGGCGGCGGTTGGGACTTGTTCAGTCGAACGGGTTTGCCGTTAATGGGCTGATATCAATCCTTCACGCATGAGCACCCCGAAGCACCCCGAGCCCACCGGCATGATTCGCCGTAAGCGCCGCATCGAAGGTAGCTCCGCCATCCTGCTCCCCTTTCTCGCCAACGGCGAGATCGACTGGGTGGGCTTCACGGCCCACGTCCGCCGTACCGTCGCGGCGGGCCTGGCTCCGGCTGTAAACATGGATACGGGCTTCGGTAATCTCATCGATGACACCATCCGACGGAAAGCCCTGCAAATCACGCAAGCGGAGACGGGCGGAAAATGGTTTGTCGCCGGAGCGTTCGTCCTCGATCAGCCTGGGGCCGCTTTCGACCTCGACGCCTATGCCCGCCAAATTGAGCTGATTCAGCAGCACGGTGGCACGCCCGTCATCTTTCAGAGCTACGGTCTGACGAATCAAACCGACGAACAAATCGTGGACGCTTATGTCGCCATCGCGCGCCATGCCCCGCGATTCGTTGGCTTTGAACTTGGCCAAATGTTCGCACCTTTCGGCAAAATCTATTCGCTCGAAGTCTATCGCGGATTGATGGGCATCCCCCAATGCATCGGCGCCAAGCACTCCTCGCTCCGTCGCGACCTAGAATGGGAACGCCTCGCCCTGCGCGATGCCACCCGCCCGGAATTCCGTGTCTACACCGGCAACGACCTTGCCATCGACATGGTGATGTACGGCAGCGACTACCTGCTCGGGCTGAGCACCTTCGCCCCGGAAGCTTTTGCCTTACGGGATAAGGCCTGGGAAAACGGCGACCCGGCCTTCTACGAGATCAACGACCTCCTTCAGTATCTCGGCTTCCTGGCCTTCCGCCCCCCTGTCCCCGCATATAAACACTCCGCCGCAATGTTCCTGAAGCTTCGGGGTTGGATTGGCTGCGACGACACCCATCCGCGCTCGACCAAGCGTCCGGAGTCAGACCGCGATATCCTGGCCGACATCGCTCGACGCATCGAAGCCCTCCGCTGAGCCATGACTGCACCCTTCAAACTCACGCGCGTCGCATCCCTCAAGACCGTCGCCGATTTTCGCGCCCATTGCGCCAGCATCGGCGCCGACCTGCAATTGGAGGACACCATCGAAGCGGGCGCGAGTAATCCCCTCTCGCAGCCAATCACGCGCACGAAGGTCAACGGCAAGACCATTGGTAACCGTATCGCCATCCATCCGATGGAAGGCTGGGACGGCACCACGACTGGCGGTATCTCCGAAGAAATGAAGCGACGCTGGCAGCGCTTCGGCGCGAGCGGCGCGAAGATGATCTGCGGAGCCGAGGCGATGGCCGTGCGTGCCGACGGTCGCGCGAACATGAACCAGCTGATCATCAACGAGGCGAACCAGGCCGGCATCACCGAACTCGTTGGCATCCTCAAGGCCGAGCACCTCGCCCACTGGGGCTCGGTCGACGACCTGGTCATCGGCTTCCAGCTCACCCACTCCGGCCGCTTCTGCCGCCCGCATGACAAGAAGCGCTGGGAATCCCGCGTGGCCTACCGCCATCCGATCCTCGATAAGAAATTCAACGTGACCTCGGATGACCAGGTGCTGACCGACGCCGACGTCGAGGAGCTGATCCGCTGCTACGTGCAGGCCGCCCGCGTCGCCCGCGACTGCGGCGCCGACTTCGTCGACATCAAGCACTGCCACGGCTACCTGCTGCACGAATTCCTTAGCGCTCATACGCGTCCGGGCAAGTTCGGCGGCTCGTTCGAGAATCGCACCCGCATCCTGCGCGACATCATCGCGGGCATCCGCGCCGACGGTAACGCGATCGATATCGGTGTGCGCCTGAGTTTGTTCGACTTGGTGCCGTTCCGTCCGGACCCTGCGCTCAGCGTGCCTGGCAAACTCGGGCCCGGCATCCCCGAAGAGCATGCCCATCTCCTACCCTACCATTACGCCTTTGGTGTGAATGCGCAGAAGCCTACCGAGATCGACCTCACCGAGACCTTCGCGTTCGTGCAGCTGCTTGGCGAACTTGGGGTTAAGATTCTGAACACGTCCGCCGGATCGCCCTATTACAATCCGCACATCCAACGCCCGGCGGCCTATCCGCCCAGCGACGGCTACCAAGCCGCGCACGACCCATTGATTGATTTGGCCCGCCAAGTGGATGCCGTCCGTCAGGTGCGATCCCGTGCGCCCAGCAGCCTGATCATCGTCAGTTCCGGCCTGAGTTACATCCAAGAATACCTGCCGCACCTCGCCCAATTCATCCTGCGAAATAACTGGAGCGACGCCATCGGCGTGGGCCGAGCCGTGCTCAGCTATCCGGCCATGCTCGCCGATGCCGCGAAGAACGGCGCGATGGAGACCAAGTTCATCTGCCGCACTTTTAGCGACTGCACGACCGCTCCGCGCAACGGCCTCATCTCCGGCTGCTACCCGCTCGACAAGTATTATACCGCTAAGCCCGAGTTCCAGCAGCTCAAGGACATCAAGAAGAGTGTCGGAGCCTGAGCGCGCTCAGGGCTTCTCGAAGATCAGCAGGTGCTGCCACGGCAGGGCTGGCTTATTCATCACGAAACGGAAGCCCGCGGCTTCAAATTCTTTGCGAGCCTGAGCCTCGGTCATTTTGTGATGCGGCTTGATCGGGACGTTGTCGTCCTCCGCGCGATACTCGAGCAGGTAGATGCGGCCTTTCGACTTCAGGGCCAAACGCAGCGAGGCCAGCATCTCCACTGGGTGATCGAATTCATGGTAAGCATCCACCATCAGCGCGGCATCAATCGATGCCGGGGGCAGTTTCACGTCATCGATCGCACCCAGATGGGGCTGCACGTTACTGATGCCGAGCTTGGCGGATTCCGTCTTCAGGAAATCGAGCATCTCCGGCTGGATATCGACCGCGACGACCTTACCCTGCGGTAGTTTGCGGGCGATCCGGAAGGAATAATAGCCGGAGCCAGCGCCGATGTCGGCCAGGACCGCGTCGGGAGCCAATTCCAGCAAGGCGATGGCCTTGGAAGGCGCCTCCTCCTTCTCGCGGTCGGTGCGCTCCAGCCAGCCGATACCAGGATGGCCCATCACGTGCGAAATCTCGCGGCCCATCCAGACCTTGCCGATGCCGTCGCGCGAAGGCGTGCACGTCTCATACTTAGCCGGCGACGCGGCCGCCGCGGCGGCGACCGGCCGCGTAAAGAAGAACAAGGCGACCGCGCCACCGACGAGCAGCACGGAGGAAAGCACGGGGTAACGCTTCAACATGGGCGCAGACTGCGGCGTGTCCGGACGTTCGCAAGCGCGACCGCTCGGCGCGTCACTTCTTTACCGGCTCGTTGCAATGATCGCAGACCTTCCCGACCTTGGCGGCCTTGACGCAGCAGGGATGCATGCACTTTTCGCCCTTTTTCGTGGCCTTGTCGCAGCAGCTGCCTTCCTGGTACTTCGGCGCGGCCTTCGCTGGAGCGACCGGCGGAGCATCAGCGGCGAAAAGGAGAACGGCAGAAACAAGCAAGAGAGCTAGATGGCGCATGCCTTCAAATCCTACTAAACAACGGGAGACGACAAGCGGAAACAAAAAGGGCCGGACGAATGTCCGGCCCTTTAGGCGATCGTAATGAACCGATTACTTCTTGAAGGGACGCTTAGCGTCGTCGCACTTCTTCTCGGCTTCCTTCTTTTGCGTTTCCTTCTTCTCAGGAGCCTTGGTCGTGGTGCCGGTCGTGGTCGGCTTGGTGCACGGAGGCTTCACGGTCGGAGTCGTGGGAGTCGTCGGAGTGGTGGGCGGAACACCGCCACCGCCGGCAGCAGCGCCGAAAAGTGAAACTGAGGCGAAAAGGAGGGCAGCGGCCAGGAGTGAGGTTTTCATGACCTCGCCACCATACTCCCGCCTCTCGTGCCTGAAAACACTAATTTTATATCATTTATCTAAGGTAACCATGTCACCTTCCCGGACTGTTGAACGCCCTTGCGGCAAAAGGTGACACTTGCCTGCGGCCTATAATGAGTAATAATACCCATACCACCGAGAAGGTGGCACGGCATGAAACACAGCAAGCGTAGCCCCGGTTTCAGCCTCATCCTGTCCCTGACGGTGATGGCGGGAATCGTCATGTTACTGGTCACTGTTTCCGCCTTTATTACGGTCGAATCTCGGGCCGTCATGAACCAGCAACTCGCGACGCGCGCCAAGTTGAACGCTATAGTGTCCATGCGCCTCGCTCTCGCGCACCTCCAGCAGGATGCCGGACCGGACCGCCGCGCCACCGCGCGGGCCGACATCACCCAGCCCGCCGCCACCGCCAGCACGGTGCGCAATCCGATGTGGACGGGCATCTGGCGCACCGACCTGCCCGACCTGCCGCCCGTCTGGCTCATTTCCGGACGCGGCGATCAACCGGCCGGCAC
>CAIVYX010000202.1 GCA_903910245.1 uncultured Opitutia bacterium
ACGGTCCCTGTTCGTCTTGCACCGGATTGGGTTTACCTTGCCTCGTCGGTTACCCTTCGAGCGGTGGGCTCTTACCCCACCTTTTCACCCTTACCTCTTTCCTTGCGGAGGAGGCGGTATCTTCTCTGTGGCACTTTCCGTCACGCCTTGCGACGTGCCCCGACTTGCGGCGGGAATCCTGCCCTGTGGTGTCCGGACTTTCCTCACGGATTACTCCGCGCGAACGCACATGTATGACTGTCCGGATAGGTTAGCGTCTGCCGGGGCCGCAGGGAAGGGCAAAAGCCGAGACTTAGGCCTTGGAAAGGTTTTCGGGCTGCTTTGATTAGGCGTACCCCATGCGAATCCTCCTCCTCGCCTTATTTTCCCTTATGACTGCCCGCGCCGCCGAACCCATCAAAGTCGCCTGCGTTGGCGATAGTATCACCCAGGGTGCCGGTGCGAAGTCGGGTCAGTCCTATCCGTCCCAGTTGCAGGCCATGCTCGGCGATAAGTACAAGGTCGGCAACTTCGGCGTCAGCGGACGCACGCTCCTGAAGAAGGGCGATTTTCCTTACTGGAAAGAAAAGAAGTATCAGGAAGCCCTCGCGATGGAGCCGGCGATCGTGGTCATCATGCTCGGTACGAACGATACCAAGCCGCAGAACTGGAAGTTCGAAGCCGAGTTCGACGCCGACTACCGTGAGCTCGTGAAGTCTTTCCAATCTCTGAAGTCGAAACCGAAGGTCTTCGTCTGCCGTCCGGTGCCGGTCCCTGGTAAGGGCAATTATGGTATCAACGAGGAGAATATCCAGAAGGAGATCCCGCGGGTCGACGCGCTGGCAAAGGAACTCGGCTGCGGCGTGATCGACATGCATGCCGCGCTCGTGAAGACCCCTGAGATGTTGCCGGATCGCGTGCACCCGAATACCGCTGGTGCCGGTGAGATGGCCAAGGCCGCGGCGAAAGCCATCGCGGGCAAGTAAACCTTAGCGGCGCTCAGCCGCCTTGCCGATAATACGCCCAAGCACTTCTTGGGCCGCCACGCGTAACTGTTGCCAGCGATCGGAAGGGTGGGAGGGACCGTGTGCGATGAGTTGCAGCGTGCTACGCCATTCCAGGACGGCCCGTTCGAGGTCACCTTGTCCTGGCCCGTGGCCATCGGCGCCGACCGGGGGAATCTTACCATGTAAAGCGAAGCCCTTGAGCGCTTCGGCACAGCCTTCCCCGAAGCCAGCGGGCAGGCCTTCGCGCAGGTAGCCTTCAGCCGTCAGCGATTTGTAGGCCAGTCGGCAGCAGGCACCGAGGCGGCTGGAGTTACGTCCAGCCGAGGCCACGCGCTCGCCGGCCCTTAGCTCGGAGAGGTCCCAAGCAATCGCATGGGCGTCATACGCATGGTCCTCGAGGGCGGCGGCCACGGCGAGGCCTTCGCCATGCTGGAAGAGCGACGCGATGTGGCCGCGCTCGGTGGGGCGTCCAGCGGCGTCGATTAGTCCGAGCTTCTTCCAGAGTCGGCCGGCGCGGGCGGTGTGCAGCGTGCCGCCGCCGAGGACTTCACGCAGGTTGATATCCTGCTTCTCGACCTGTCGGCGCGGCGGGTTGATCAGAGGGTGGTTGTCTGCGTCAGGCCAGACGCGGACATCGGCGCGGGAGTAGTCGAGCTTCACTTGGACGCTGTCACGACCGAGGAAGATTCCGCCGTGAGCCAGCCCGCCTTGGGTTAGCTTAGGTAATAGTGGCAGGATTTCTTTTTCGAGGAGTTCAAGTTTCCAGGTGCGCGGTCTGACTTGTCCGCCCTCGAGTCGGCGCAGGGCTTTCAGCAACCATTCGGCCGGCGTGAGGTGCGAGGCGCCGGCTTCCTTGGGGAAGTGGGCGAGCGTGATCGTGCGTCCGTAGCGTAGGCCTTCGCTCGTCTCGAGCTTGCATGGCGTGCCATAGGGCAGGGCACGCAACGAGTCGGGCTTGGTGAGAGCGGGGTGCCAAGTGTCTTTGACGTAGATGAGCGCCTGCGAGAGCGGGACCATATGCGTCGGGCGCTCGCGTTGCCAGGTGCCGTTTCTCCCGCAGATCTCGTCGATGTGGCGGGTGGCGCCCGCTGGCGCGACGGGTGTATCGGTCGGCAGCACTTCGTCTAATCTATCCAGGGCGAGGTCGATTGGTTCGCGCGTGAACAGCGCCATGGCCAGTTTGGCGGCGGCCGCTTTCGGGTCTTCCGCCCGGCGCATCAGCGAGAGGAAGGCCGGCCAGTCGAGGGCCTCGCTGCGTTTGAGTTGGAGAGGTTTGGCTTCCCCGAGGCGGGGGCTATCGCCGGTCCAGAGCGCGAAGCCACGGTCGTCGAGCCCCCGGCGCCCGGCGCGTCCGAACATCTGGAGGAGTTCGTCGGGGCGGATTTCGCGTTGGGCGTGTTCGGCGGCGTAGCGTCGATCGGTGACCAGCACCGAGCGGAGCGAGAAGTTGATACCCGAGGCCAGGCCGGTCGTCGCGACGACCACGCTCAGCTTGCCGGCCTTGGCCCAGGGCTCGATGAGTTCCGTGCGCTGGCCGTAGGTGAGGCCGCTGTGATGGAGGCCCACTCCTTGGCGGAGGAGGCGATTGAGGTCGTCGCCAGCCATGGCGCGCTGGCTTGGAGAGAGCTGGGGGCCGTTGCCGAGGGGGAGGCCGGCGGCGATATCGTGGGCAATCTGCTCGGCGGCCCGGCGGCGGGGCGCGAAGACCAGGATCGGGCCGAGGTCGGCGAGGACTGCCCGGATGACCGACCGGGCGATGTGGCCCTTGATGCCGTTCGGCTCGCGGGTCTCCAGGGCGTCCAGGGATACCTCCTCGAGCGGGATGGGGCGGGTATACTCCTCAATCAGGGTCACCTTGCGGCCGAGGCCCCGAAGCCATTCTGCGACCGCCTTGGGGTTGGAGACGCTCCCGCTGAGCAGCAGGAGTTGGGTGGAGGGTGGGGCAATGGCTAGGACGGTCTCGTAGGCCGCGCCCCGGCGGCGGTCGGCCAGCATCTGGTACTCGTCCACGACCAGCAGATCCGGGTGTCTGCCTTCGAGGAAACGGTGCCTTTGGGTTTCCAAGGTGGCGACGATGACGGGGGCACCGAGGTTGTCGCTGACGTCGCCAGTCGCGATGCCGACGTCCCAGCCCAAGGCCAGCCATTCGGCCCGCTTGTCGTTGGCCAGAGCGCGGGTCGGGACCGTGTAGACGGCTTGGCCGCGATGACCCCCTTTGATCAAAAGTTCGAAGACGTAGGTCTTGCCGGCGCCGGTGGGGGCCTGGATCACCACGTCCTCACCTTGGCGGAGAGCGCGGAGAGCGTCCTGCTGCCAGAGGTCGGGGAGGATGAGCCGTGAGTCCGACATGGCGACTTCCCATCAAACGGCCGAGGCCGGTAGACGCAAGCCGTGGGGGTTTGCGGTTGCGAGATTTCCTGTGCCCGTGCTACGACACTTGTCGCATGGCCATTAGCACTGATCTCGCCCGCGGGCTTAAGAAAGTCGACCAAGACCTCGACTTCATGATGACGTGCTTCGTCGAGGTGCTTGAGCAGCTTGATCACAAGGACCTCGCCGGCACCTTGCCGTGGATGGGCAAGCGCAAGCTGCGCGGCGTGCAAATCTTTTCCTACCGCGGCGTGCAGGCCTATTCGATCGCCTTCCAGCTCCTCAACATGGTGGAAGAAAATGCGTCCGCCCAGTCCAAGCGTCTCCGCGAAGATAAGCATGGCCTGGCCTCTGATCCTGGTTCGTGGGGTCGTGCGCTTCGCGCCCTCGCCGCCGCTGGCCTGACCGACAAGCAAATCGCCAAGCGCCTCAATCGTATGCGCATTGAGCCCGTGCTCACTGCCCACCCGACCGAAGCTAAGCGCGCCACGGTCCTTGAGATCCATCGCGAGATCTACAAGCTACTTGTCCGTCGTGAAAACAATATGTGGACCGTCGCCGAACAGCGCGCAATCCGCGAGGAAATCAAGGTCGCGCTCGAACGCCTCTGGCGCACGGGCGAGATCTACCACCAGAAGCCCGACGTCGCGTCGGAACTCCGGAACATCAATTACTTCCTCTCGAAAGTCTTCCCGGACGCCGTGGTCAGCATGGACCTGCGCCTGCGCCAAGCCTGGGAAGAAGCCGGCTTCGACCCCGCCCGCGTCGAGCACCCAGATTCATTGCCCCAGATTGCCCTCGGCACCTGGGTCGGTGGCGACCGCGACGGCCACCCGCTGGTCACGGCTGAGGTCACTGCCCGCGCCCTGAATCTCTTCCGCTCCACCGCTGTTGCGATTTGCAACGAACGCCTCGAGACCCTCGGGCAGCGTCTCTCCCTGGGCGACCATCTTCAGGAGCCCCCGGCGGTATTCTTGCGTCAAGTCGCCAAGCATGCCGCCGCCCATGGCGAAGCCGGTGCGGACGCGGTAAGTCGCAATATCGGTGAGACCTGGCGTCAGTACATCAACTTGACGCGTCTTCGCTTGCCGAACGCCGAAGGCGAGTTGGGTGCCGGTCAGCATCATACGCCCGAGGGCGTCATCGCTGACCTGCTGTTCCTGCGCGAGACCTTGGTCGAAGTCGGCGCCGGTCGCATCGCCCGCGCGGAGCTCGATCCGCTCCTGCGCTTTCTGCGCACCTTTGGTTTCCACATGGCCGTCCTGGATGTCCGCCAGAACAGCGCCTTCCATGATAAGGCCATCGGCCAGCTCCTCGCCGCCACGGGTCAGGACGATACCCACTACGCGCAGTGGGATGAATCGCGCCGCCTCGGCTTCCTCGACTCCGAACTGCGCTCGACCCGCCCGTTCATGCGTGAGCAGGCCAGCATCGGGACGGAGGCCGACGCCGTGGTCGCCTGCTATCGTACGCTCGTCACCCATATCGACCAGTATGGCTCCGCCGGCCTGGGGTCGCTGATCGTCAGCATGACCCGTTCGGTCTCCGACCTGCTCTCTGTCTATCTCCTTGCCCGTGAGGCCGGACTCACCGCCGGCGGCGCAGAAGACGCCTACTGTCTGCTCCCCGTCGTCCCGCTCTTCGAGACCATCGGCGACCTTGAGCGGAGTACCCGTATCATGGACTCGTTCCTGTCGCATCCGATGACCAAGCGCACGCTGCAGGCCCGCCGCGACGCCGGTATCACCGACGGTCTCACCCAGCAGGTGATGATCGGTTACTCCGACTCCAATAAGGATGGCGGCATCCTCGCCTCGCTCTGGAATCTTTACCGCGCCCAGCAGAACCTCGCCGCCGTCGGCGAGAAGCACGGCGTGCGCATCGTCTTCTTCCACGGACGGGGCGGCACCATCTCCCGCGGCGCCGGTCCGACCCACCGCTTCATCGACGCGCTCCCGCAGGGTTCGATCCAGGGTGAGATGCGCGTCACCGAGCAGGGCGAGAGTATCACGCAGAAGTACGCCAACCACATCACCGCGGTAAACAACCTCGAGCTACTGACGGCTGGCGTGACCCAGAACACCTTCCTACACGATGTCGCTGTCCGCAGTGAGACCGCGCAATCGAAGGTCATGGACCGCCTCGCCGAGTTCTCCCGTGAGGCCTACCAGTCGCTCATCCAGACTCCGCGCTTCATTGAGTTCTTCCGCCAAGCCACCCCGATTGACGTCATCGAAGCCAGCCGTATCGGCTCGCGTCCGTCCCGTCGTACCGGCGCCGCCTCGCTTGAAGACTTGCGTGCGATTCCGTGGGTCTTCGCCTGGAGCCAGGCCCGCTTCTATCTCTCCGGCTGGTATGGTGTCGGCTCCGCGCTGGCCCGCCTTAAGGACGAAGACCCTAAGGGCTTCGAGGTCATCCGAAAGAACTACGACGGCTGGCCGCCTCTGCGCTATATGCTCAAGAACGCTTCCACCAGCGTCTTGGCCTCTAATCGTAGCATGATGAAGCTCTACGGTGCGCTCGTCACCGACAAGAAGCTCCGCGGCCTCTTCCTGAACCGCATCCTCGCTGAGCATAACCTGACTCGTAAGATGCTCGACGAACTTTCCGGCTCCAAGCTGAGCGAAGGCCGTCCGCGTCTCCGTAAGGTCATCGCCCTGCGCGAATCCGCGATTGACCTCCTGCACGAACAGCAGGTCGCGTTGCTCAAAGACTGGCGCAAGAAGGTGGCCGATGGCGACCGCAAGGAAGCCGATGCGCTGCTGCCGCAGATGCTTCTGTCACTGAACGCCATCGCCGCCGGCCTCCAGGCCACGGGTTGATTCGGTAATCGGTTAAAACAGAAGGCCGGCTTCCGCGAGGAGGCCGGCCTTCTTGTTATCCCGGGTTAGCAGACCTCAGATATGCTTCCAGAAATCCATTAGGAAGAGGGTGGCCAGCTGGGCGAGGAGGACGATGTTCCAGAAGACCAGCTGGAGGCCGAGGGAAGGGCCGAAGCCCATGCTCAGGACTTGGGCGGAGGCGCTGGTGACCAATAGGACGACCGTGGCCGTGCAGAGGGAGATGACCAGGATCTCGATGGATTTGGGGATAAAGCCCGAAAGGCTAGTGTCGGCCATGCAGACGGCCGCGAAGGTCAGGGCGACGGAGACGAGCCCTGTGAGGCCAATGCCGAAGATCGTGCCGTCCTTGCCGAAAAAGTGCGCGGCAGCGAGTCGTCCGAGCAGCGGGACGTAGACGACGACCATCGCGAGGGCCACCCAGAAGCCCATCGAGCCGTATTCTTGGCCGAGGACTTTTTCAGCGTAGTTCTCCACCGTATTCTTGATGATGGCTTCTTTAATCGGATTAGTGAAGGCGAGGAGCACCTCGGAAACCTAGCCTTATCAGGCCTCTTGTCCACGCCTAAGGCGCGGCCTTACCGCGTCCACTCCTCTCGGCCCGAGGCCCAGAGGTCGTAGTTCAGCGGGCGCTTACCTGTCGGCACGAGGCGGAAATATCCACCAGAGGCCTTGATGATGGCGAGCCCCGCGGCGACATCCCAGAGGTTTGTGCCCGATTCATAATACGTGTCGGCGAGGCCTTCGCCCACGTAGGCGAGGGCCAGGGCCGCGGAGCCGATCATGCGAATCTTCTTATAACGCCCGACCTGTTGGACGAAGAGCTCCATGGCCTGACCAGACTTATCGGCCGCGGCGGGGAAGCCCGTCATGATGCACGCGTCCTTGATGTCGGTGACCCAGCCGGGCGTGATGTGGACGCCGTTGAGGAAGCTCCCTTCGCCGACGACCCCGAGGGTGGTCTTCTTGCCCGTGAAGTCGTGGATGACGCCGAGCACCGGCTCCTTGCCGCGCATCAGGCCTAGCGAGACGCAGGTGGAGGGTTGGCGGCGGAGGTAGTTGTAGGTGCCGTCGAGCGGGTCGACGACCCAGTAGAGACTGTTGCCGTCGAAGAGGGAGGCGTCCCCCCCGAGTTCTTCACCGATAACCGGGATGCCCGTGGCCTTGAGCATATCTCGCACCAGGTGCTCCGAATCGACGTCGGCCTGCATCTTCACGTCGTCGTCGGTGGAGGCGTTGACCTTCATCTGGGCGCCCTTGGCGAGCAGGTCGCCGGCGGCGATGGCCGTGGCCAGGGCGACGGACCGGAGGGCTTCGAGGGAGGGCGTGCTCACCGGGGCAACCTAGGTGTGCCGTCTAACCGGGGCAATCTCAGATAGCCCCCGCGTGTCGCGGTGGATTTACCCGCAGGCCGGTCTTAGGCCTTGGCCTTCTGCTTACGGCGGCGGATCGCCGCGGCCGCCAGGGCTAGTGCGCCCAGACCGAGTCCGTAGGTGGAAGGCTCAGGCACCGCGGTCAGCGTGATTGCTCCGGTCGACTGGTTCCAGTCGATCGACCAGAGGCTAGCGTTCGAAAGACCGCCACCGGTGTAGGTGAATTGGCTGACGTCGAACTGGAAGACGTCGCTGATGTTAAGTCCGCTGCTCAGGACCACGCCTGAGGAGCCTGCCTGCACGGTGGCAAACTGGAAGGTCCGGATAGACGAAGTACCGTTCGCCGGACCGAAATTGAGCGCGTCACCGATGGTCTCGCCGTTTGCGGTCAACGAGTTGATTTTTATCGTGATCCTGTTGTTTGCGGCCGCCCCGGTGAGGTCGAGGCTGGTCGAGAGCACCAACTTGTCGTAGCCGCCGACGCCTGGTCCGGCTAGGGCGTCCTGTACTTCCCAGAGGAAGGTGGTGTTGCCGACTAAGGTCATGGATTCGGCGAACAGGATTCCCGGGGAATTGCCCGGAGAAATGGTCGATCCGGCCGAAGCCGTCACCGCCCCGACCGTACCCGAACCACCGAGCTTGGAGCCCGTGGCTAGGCTGACGTTGCCGAGGCTGCCACCTGTGCCGACCGAGAGGAGGCCCGAGTTGGCTGGGAGCGAGAAGTTGAACGCGGCGGCATTGACGTTGGCGGCGATCGTGAGCGTACCCAAGCCTTGCTTCTCGAAGTTCGCGGAGGTACCGGAACCAGTCTTGGCCGGCGCGGTGTTGAATACGATGTTGTTGCTACCGAGGTCGAGCTTCGCGGTCGTCCCAGCAGCGATCTCGAGCTTTACCGGAGTCGTATTCCCTGTTTCCCAGCGAACCTTGGCGCCGTCGGCGACGCCCAGGGTGGCTCCGGAAGGCAAGGCTCCCGACTCGAGGCCGATTGTGGAGCCCGCACCTGCGTCGACGCGGATGTCCTGCTTGAAGCGGTTGGAGTTACCACCGATGACCCAGACGCCAGCGCCGTCGATGGTGAGGGTCTTGAGTCCGTTGCCGGCGGCGAGGTCGGCAGCGCTCAGGCTGGCGCGGAAGAAATTAGTGACGGAGTTATTGGCGACGAGCGCCAATGCCGGAGTCGCGCCGGAGAGGGCAATCTTGGCATCTTCCGTGAAGGTCAGTGCCGCGGCACCCGTGCCGGCGGCGATACCAGCCGAACCACTCACGGTGAAGCTGCGCGCCGTGCTGGTCGCGGTAGTGCCGGTGAACTCGAGCGTCGCGCCGGCCGAGAGGACGAGCTTCGACGGATCGGTGAGGGCGGTCACGCCGAGCGGACTGGCAGAGGAGCCGTTACCGAAGTCGGAGACCGCGACCGTGCCGCCCGCGGCCTTGGTCGCGCCGGTGTAGGTGCTGGCGGCGGTCAGTTCGAGGCGGCCGGAATCGTTTTTCTCTAGGTCACTGGAACCGGTGATGATGATGTCGAGCTTACCGCTCGTGGGAATGGAAGTCGTGGGCAGGGAGCCGCCGGTGAGGGTCGCGCCGTCGGCGAGGACTATGGCATTGGAGATCGTTAGGTTGTTGAGGTCGAGCGTGCCCACGCCGCCGACGTTGACCGCGCCGGAGCCGAGGGCACCGGTGACGCCAATCTTGATCGAGCCGCCGCTGATGGTCGTGCCGCCCGAGTAGGTGTTGGCGACAGAGAGGAGGAGCAGACCGGTGCCGGTCTTGGTCAGCGAGCCCGTGCCGAGGGAAAGGCCCGTCGTGCTGATGGTCGTATTGCCACTGCCGCCAAAGGTGAGGCTTGTGTTCGAGCCCGTGATGGCCCCCGTCAGGGTGAGGGTGCCGGCGGTGGTCACGATCTTGGCCGCGGACGCGAGGGTGATTGCGCTGGCAACGGTATTTTCGCTGGAGAAGTTGCGCAGGGCGCCATTGGACGAGACGCCGGCTCCGTTGAGCGTGAGGGCCTCGGAGGCGACCGTGATACCGCCCAGGACGCGAAGCTCGGCGCCATCGGCGACCGTCGTGCCCGCGGCGTTGGTGCCGAGCGCGGTATCATGGCTGATCGCCAGCACGCCGTTGCTCACCGTGGTGGCGCCGGCGTAGGTGTTGGCACCCGAGAGGGTGAGGGTACCGGAACTGTTCTTGATCAGCGAACCGGTGGAGCCAGACAGGCCGCCGGCGTAGGTGCCGTCGGAGACGGTCAGGGCGGTGGAGCCTAGGGTAATCGTGCCGCCGTTAAGCGTGGTGATCGAAGAGGTGGCTCCGTTGAGGTTGAGCGTGCCGTCGGTCAGGGTGGTGACCGTCGCCACGCCGGTCACAGTCGTGGATCCGCTGGCACTGTTGAAGGTCGTGATGGTCGCGTCGCCTTCGAGGGCGTTCGTACCACCGGTGATCGTAGCGATTGCG
The DNA here is from genome assembly GCA_903910245.1 of uncultured Opitutia bacterium. Classification (GTDB taxonomy): domain Bacteria; phylum Verrucomicrobiota; class Verrucomicrobiia; order Opitutales; family UBA953; genus UBA953. The sequence continues at coordinate 10,015 of CAIVYX010000202.1, forward strand.
GCCGTGCCGGTCACGGTGTTGATTCCGCCGGAGACCGTGGTAGCGGAGAGCGAACCGAGGGCGTTCGTGCCGGCGGTGATGTTGCCAGTCAGGAGGCCGGTGACCGAGACGGAGCTCCCGACGTTGCCGGTCATGGAGCCGGCCGAGACCGTGCCGCCGGTGACGTTGGCGGTGAGGAGGCCGGTGACGTTGATGATGCCAGAAGCGACGCCGCCGGTGATCGTGGCGTTGGCGCCAAAGGTGGTCTTGCCGGCGCCGGACAGCGAGGCGGCGGTGATCGTGCCCGTGCCGGTGAAATTCAAGG
>CAIVYX010000203.1 GCA_903910245.1 uncultured Opitutia bacterium
CCCGAGGCCTCCTGGAACGTCACCCCGGAGACGGCCCAGCTCCTCCGCCACTGGCGCACCTTTCCCTTCAGCAACCAGCGCCCATTCTTCTGTCAGATCGAAGCCGTCGAAGTCGCCATCTGGCTGACCGAAGTCGCGCGGATGACCGAAGGGGGCAAGCGCATCTTGGCCTTCCTCGCCTCCGCGAATCGCGACGCTTACGAGGAGAACACCGATCTCGCCACGATCTTGCCGCGCGTCTGCTTCAAGCTGGCGACTGGCGCTGGCAAGACGACGGTGATGGCGATGATCATCGCCTGGCAGGCCATCAACGCCGCCCGTCGCCCGACGAGCGAGCATTTCACCCGTGGGTTCCTCCTCGTCGCCCCGGGTCTGACGATTCGCGACCGTCTCCGCGTCCTGCAGCCGAACGATCCGGATAACTACTACGAGCGGCGCGAGATCGTCCCGCAGGATCTGATGGGCGACGTGAAGCGCGCGAAGATCGTCATCACGAATTACCATTCCTTTAAGCTCCGCGAGCGCGTCGAGCTCGCCGCCGGCGGCCGCGCGCTCCTCAAGGGACGTAACGGCGAAGACCTGAACACGCTCGAGTCCGAAGGTCAGATGATCCAGCGCGTGATGCCTGACCTGATGGGTCTGAAGAATATCGTGGTCATCAATGACGAAGCCCACCACTGCTACCGCGAGAAGCCGGCCGAAGAGGATGATGCCGAGCTCGACGGCGAGCAGGCCAAGGAAGCGGAGAAGCAGAACAAGGCCGCCCGCCTCTGGGCCGCCGGCCTCGAGGCCGTGAAGCGCAAGCTGGGCCTCCGCGCGGTCTACGACCTTTCCGCCACACCCTTCTTCATCAACGGCTCAGGTTACGCCGAGGGCACGCTCTTCCCCTGGACGATGAGCGACTTCTCGCTGATGGACGCCATCGAGTGCGGCATCGTGAAGCTTCCCCGCGTGCCGGTGGCCGAGAATATCGCCAACGAAGAGATGCCGAAGTACCGCGATCTCTGGGTGAATATCCGTAAGGACATGCCGAAGAAGAACCGCGGCGACGCCGAGGGACTCGATCCGCTTAAACTCCCGACGATGCTACAGACGGCGATGGAATCGCTCTACGGCCACTACGAGAAGACCTTCCGCCTCTGGGAGGAACGTAAGATCGGCGTGCCGCCTTGCTTCATCATCGTCTGCCAGAACACGTCAATCTCGAAGCTGGTTTACGATTTCGTCTCGGGCCACTTTAAGCAGAAGGCCGACGGAACCCTGCAGCTCGAAAATGGCCGTCTGCCGCTATTCAATAACTTCGATGAGAATACCGGCAACCCGCTGCCTCGGCTCAATACGCTGCTGATCGACAGCGAGCAGCTCGACTCTGGCGAGGCCATTGACCCGGACTTCCGGAAGATGTTCTCGGGCGAGATCGAGCGCTTCCGCCGTGATATCGTCGAGCGCACCGGGAATCCGCGAGCGGCAGAGTCAATCACGGATGAAGAGCTCCTCCGCGAGGTGATGAATACGGTGGGTAAGCCCGGACAGCTGGGATCCGGTATCCGTTGTGTGGTCTCGGTGTCCATGCTCACCGAAGGCTGGGACGCCAACACGGTCACGCACGTCCTGGGCATCCGTGCCTTCGGTACGCAGCTCCTCTGCGAACAGGTCATCGGCCGCGCGCTCCGTCGCCAGTCCTATGCGCTCAACAGTGAGGGACTCTACGACGTCGAGTACGCCGACGTCTTCGGCATCCCCTTCGACTTCACGGCCAAACCGGTCGTTGCCGTCCCTAAGCCACCCAAACCAATCATCCAAGTGAAGGCCATCTCGCCGGACCGGGACGCCTTAGAGATTAAGTTCCCGCGGGTGAAGGGCTACCGGGTCGACCTTCCGGAGGATAATCTGAAGGCCACCTTCACCGATGACTCTACCTTGGAGCTAACCCCGCACCTCGTCGGCCCGACCATTACTCAAAACAAAGGTATCATCGGCCAGGACGTTAACATGACGGTTGATCACCTCCGAGATGTCCGACACTCGACGGTCATCTACCGGCTGACCTCCCGCCTGATCGAGACGAAGTATCGCGATGCCGGTGACGAGCCGGAGCTCCACCTCTTCGGTAAGCTCAAGCGCATCGTCACCCAGTGGCTCGAGCATCACCTCGTATGCCGTGGCGATACCTACGAAGCCCAGTTGCTTTACTTAGAACTGGCAGACCTAGCTTGCGAACGTATCGCGGCAGGAATCACCCGCGCCTTCCAAGGCGAACGCCCGCTGCTAGCAGTGCTCGACCCCTGGGTTCCCCTCGGCAGCAGCCGGGCGGTGAACTTCAACTCCACGAAGACCGAAAGCGCATGGGAGACCGATCCTCGCCGCTCGCATGTCAACTATGTCATCTACGATAGCGAGTGGGAGGCTGAGTTTAGTCGTGTAGCGGAGTCGCACCCGCAAGTGCGCTCGTACGTGAAGAACCACGGCCTCAATTTTGAGGTCCCGTACCTTCACGCCGGCGCCAGCCGGACTTACCTGCCCGACTTTATCGTCCGTGTCGATGATGGCCACGGCCCCGATGACCTGCTCAATCTGATCGTCGAGATCAAGGGCTACCGGGGTGAAGAGGCCAAAGACAAGAAGACGACCATGGAGGTGTACTGGATCCCTGGCGTGAACAACCTCAAGGTCCATGGTCGCTGGGCATTTTGCGAGCTCACCGAGCTCTTCGAGGTCGAAGCCGACTTCAAGGCCAAGGTCGCGGAGAGTTTCTCTCAGATGATTACTACCGCCACCCAACCCATTTCCTGACACCCACTCTCATGGCCAAACCCAAAAAAGCCGCCGCCGACAAAGCGGTCACCCATTTCACGCACGATGCGGATAAGCGGAAGAACATCCCTACCGCTGAACTCCAGTCGCTGCACAAGGATCCGGCCTCGGGTCCGAAGGAGCTGCGCTACCCGCGTAACCCGGACCTCGACCCCCAGCTCGTCTGGCGGGGCAAGGACCAGCAGGATTGGAGCGACCTCGTCGTCCCGACCCCGCCGCTCTACATCCAGGAGAAGGTCCACCCCAAGGCCCTAATCGACGACCTCCTGCGTCGCTCCAAGGAGCGAGCGGCCCAGTCCGATGGTCTCTTCGGCGATCTCTTCCAGGATTTCGACGGTCTGCCCAAGGACGCCGACAAGACCGAGTTCTACCAGCATGACGCCAATTGGGCGAACCGCATGATCCTCGGCGACTCACTGCAGGTCATGGCCTCCCTTGCCGAGCGCGAAGGCCTCCGCGGCAAGGTACAGTGCATCTATTTCGACCCGCCCTACGGCATCAAGTTCAACAGCAACTTCCAGTGGTCGACGACGAGCCGCGACGTTAAAGACGGCAACTCCGAGCACATCACTCGCGAGCCCGAGCAGGTGAAAGCCTTTCGTGACACCTGGCGCGATGGCATTCACAGTTACATGACTTACCTCCGTGACCGTCTGACGGTTGCGCGTGATTTGCTTGCTGAAACTGGTTCAATCTTTGTCCAAATCGGTGACGAAAACGTACATCGAGTCAGGGCGCTAATGGATGAAGTTTATGGTGAAGAGAACTTTATAACTCAGATTGATTACCGAACTTCAATCGGCCTAGGCGGAAAGTTTCTCGATTCTGTAACGAACTATATCATTTGGTATTCCAAATCTAAGGAAGCAGCAAAGTATAGGCCATTAATCCGGAAGTTAAGTCATGGCGGAGAAGGGGCGACAAGGTACAACAATATAACCGAAGAGCTAAAGGATCGACAGCTTACTGCTGAGGAGAAGGACGGCGTCGTTCCATTTGAGGTCTCGAAAGCATTCTTTAAACAAGGCCTTACATCCAGAAGCGGAGGAGCCAGCACCCAGTACCCAGTGAGCTTTAATGGAACAGATTATAGGCCAACAGCTGGAGGGTGGCGAACCGGCCAAGTAGGCATGAGTCGGGTATTAAAAGCCAATCGCATAGCTATCGAAGGAAGACGACTGACCTTTAAAAAATATTTCGGCGATTTCGGGGCAATTTTATACACTAACTTCTGGGACGATGTTTCCGGAGGGATTTCAAGTCGGTCTGATCCGAAGATTTATGTAGTACAAACCGCCACGGAAATCGTCCAACGCTGCATCCTGATGGCTAGCGATCCGGGAGATCTTGTGCTCGATCCGACATGCGGATCTGGAACAACCGCCACGGTAGCGGAGCAGTGGGGTCGTCGCTGGATAACAATCGACACTTCCCGCGTAGCGCTCGCTTTAGCGCGCTCTCGCATCATGGGCGCGAAGTACCCTTTCTTCCTTCTGGCCGATTCTCGCGAGGGTCAGCAGAAAGAGGCAGAAGTAGCGCGTAGCATGCCGAGCAATCAGGCGACCCATGGGAACCTCCGTCACGGTTTTGTTTACGAGCGTGTTCCCCATGTGATGCTCAGTTCGATATCGAATAACACCGAGATCGACGTTATTTGGGATAACTGGCAGAAGATCCTCGAGCCTTTGCGTGAAGGGCTTAATCGGTCCTTGAAGAAATCCTGGCTGGAGTGGGAAATTCCCCGCGAAGTGGATTCCTCCTGGTCGGCTGAGGCTAAGCAGCTTCATGTCGAATGGTGGAAGGCCCGCATCGGTCGCCAGCAGGAGTTCGACGGCTCCATCGCCGCCAAGGCGGAGTTCGAGTATCTTTACGATAAGCCCTACGAGGATAAGAAGAAGGTCCGCGTGGCTGGTCCGTTTACGGTCGAGAGCCTGACGCCGCACCGCACGCTGACGGTCAACGAAGAGGGCGATGCGATTGATCTGACGGAATCGCGCCTGGGCTTCACGGCGAAGAAGAACTTCGCTGAACTGATCCTGGAGAATCTCCGGACGGCCGGCGTCCAGCAGGCCCACAAGGAAGACAAGATCAACTTCAGCTCGCTGGCTCCTTGGGCCGGTACGTACATCTGCGCCGAAGGCTATTACCAAGAAGGCGACAAGGCGAAGCGGGTGGCGATCTTCATCGGGCCGGAATTCGGCACGGTACAACGCGTCGACTTGGTCGCGGCGGCGAAGGAAGCGGCGGACGCGAAGTTCGACGCCCTCATCGCCTGCGCGTTCAGCTACGACGCCCACACGACCGATCTCACGAAGATCGGTTCCCTGCAGATCCTCAAGGCCCGCATGAACGCCGACCTGCACATGGCGGCCGACCTGAAGAGCACGGGCAAGGGCAACCTCTTCGTGATCTTCGGCGAGCCCGACATCGACCTGCTCACCGAAGCCGACGGCCAGGTGCGCATCAAGATCAAGGGCGTCGACGTCTTCAAGCCGCAGTCCGGCAAGGTCGAGTCGAGCAATACCGACGAGATTGCCTGCTGGTTCATCGATACGGACTACAACGAAGAGAGCTTCTTCGTCCGTCATGCCTACTTCCTGGGCGCCAATGACCCGTACGATTCGCTCAAGAAGACCCTGAAGGCCGAGATCGATGAGGCTGCCTGGGAAACGCTGCATAGCGACACCTCGCGTCCCTTCCCGAAGCCGAAGTCCAAGCGGATCGCGGTCAAGGTCATCAACCACCTCGGTGACGAGGTGATGCGCATCTTCAAGGTCGAGTAAGCATGGTACAGTGGCCTGACATCGAAGAGGGGTTCTTGGAGGCGTCGCTTAAGCTGACGGCCGATGAACAACAGCTGATCAAGGCTACCATCCTTGAGCTGGCCCTGAACCCCAAGGGGCAGGGCACCAACCTGCACCGCCTCGATAAGGCCCGCGACAAGAACCTCTGGTCCTGTCGCGTCACCCGGGGCATCCGTATCATCCTGCACCAGCAGAATGGGCGGATGACCCTGCTCTACGTAGATCACCACGACAAAGCCTACGCCTGGGGCGAGAACCGGGTCTTCAAGTTTGATGACCGGACGAAGAACTGGAAGGTCTTCAAGATGAAGGAAGAGACGGTCGTCATCCGTACCGCCGTCGAGGCTCCGCCCGAAGCCAAGCGTCCCTATGCCAAGTATGCGGATGACGCCTTAGCCGTCACCGGCGCCTCACCCGGGGATTTCGACGATATCCGCGCCGCCACCGAAGACACGATTTTTGACCTAGGCCTATCGGCGACGGTCCTTGAGTCGCTGATGGACAGTCTGTCGCCGGCGGCGCCCACCCACGCCTCGTCCGAGCTCGAGCGCGGCGTATCCCACGCCGACGTTGCCGCCGCGAAGGTCGTCTTCGCCGAAGAAAAGATCGAACTGCCTTCCGAAGAAGTCATCGCCGCCGCGACCGAAGCCTTAGCCGCACCGGTCGCGCCCATCGCCCCGCTCGCCCCGGTCGAACCACCGCCCCCCGTAGTCTACGGCTCCGTGGTGCGGGTCAATTCCCAGGAGCAGCTCGAGGCCGTGCTTTCCGGCCAGTGGGAGAAGTGGCAGATTTTCCTGCATCCCAACCAGCAGGAACTGGTCGACGCCCATTACGCCGGTCCGGTCCGCATCTCGGGCTCCGCTGGTACGGGCAAGACGATCGTCGCCCTCCACCGCGTCAACCACCTGCTCCGCCTGAGCGACGATACCCGCGTCCTCCTGACGACCCTCTCGCCCGCGCTCGCCGGCTTCCTCCATGCGCGCCTGCGCAAGCTCCTTGCGGATCGCCCCCGGCTGGGCGAACGCGTTGAAGTCGCCAGCGTCGACGATTACGCCCAGCGACTCTACAAACTCCACGTCGGCGAGTTTAACCTGACGCCCTGCGAGACGATCGCGGGTTGGATCACGGAAGCCTGTCAGGCCGCCGGCGACACCAAGCTCCGCCCGCTCTTTCTGCTCAATGAATGGGAAGATGTCATCGATGCCCAACAACTGACCACCCTCGAGCAGTACCAGGCTGCCGAACGACTGGGTCGTAAGATCCGACTCAATGCCGAACGTCGTCAGGCGCTCTGGTCTATCTTCGCCCAAGTCTGGGCCAAACTCCAGGCCGCTGGCGCGACTACGCAGGCCGGCCTGTATCACCGGCTGGTCGTTGCTTTGGAGCAAAGCCCGGGCTCGCCGGTCGACCACGTCATCGTCGACGAATGCCAGGACCTCAACCAAGGCCAGGTCCGCTTCCTCGCTGCGCTGGGTCGCGGCCGGCCGAACGCGCTCTTCTTCACCGGCGACATTGGCCAGCGCATCTTCCAGCAGCCCTTCAGCTGGAAGTCCCTGGGCATCGACCTCCGCGGCCGGACTAAGACCCTGCGAGTCAACTACCGGACCTCCCAACAGATCCGGAAGACCGCCGACCGCTTGCTCGAGTCCTCCATCGTGGATGCCGACGGCGAGCGCGTGGATCGATCTAAGACCATCTCGGCGTTCGGCGGCCCCGCCCCGACGATCACCGTCTTCGACGACCAAGCCGAGGAGCAGGCCGCCGCCGTCGCCTTCCTCAAGGAACGTCTCGAGTCCGGCGTCAAACCGCACGAGATGGCCATCATGTTCCGGGATGAGGCTCAACTGCCCCGAGCGCAGGCCATCGCGCAAGCTCTCGGTGTCCCGGCCGTCGTCCTCGACCAGCGCCTCGCCACTTTGGTCGGTTCGCTGAACCTCTCGACCATGCATCTGGCCAAGGGACTCGAATACCGGGCCGTCGCCGTCATCGCCTGCGATGATGACGTCATCCCCTCGCCCTCGCGCCTCGCGGCCATCAGCGACCCCGGTGACCTCAAGGAAGCTTACGAACTCGAGCGCCATCTCCTCTACGTCGCCTGTACCCGCGCCCGCGATCACCTCTTCGTCTCCGGCGTCCACCCCGCCTCCGAGTTCCTGACGGACCTGCGCTAACTATATGGACGAAATCCACGAATGTTTCGCCCGCCGGGAATATGCCCGCGCGATTCCGCTGCTGCAGCGTTACCTCAGTGTTCATCCCAAGGAGTGGAACCCCTGGTACCTGTTGGGGCAGGCCTATCGCTTCACGGGTGACCTCACCCAGGCCGAGGCGGCCTTGGCAAAATCCTTGGCACTCAATGGGCGAGATCCCGGGGTGCTTCTCGCGGTTGGGGTCGTCCAGCAATTAGGCGGTCGCTTCGAAGCTGCGTTGGCGACTTTCGCCCAAGCGAACGCCGTCGACCCCGACTTTCATCTCACCTATAACAGCGCCGGTTTCACTTTCGAAAAGATGAACCAGTGGGAGCAGGCACAGGCGAATTACGAGCTCGCGCTGCAGGCGTTGTTCCGGGAAATCTCCCGCCAAGCCGAAGGGCCGGAGGCGCCGGAGGTTCCCGCGACGGAGCCCTTTGGTGAGCTCTGGGTTGATTACACACTGCAGGCCAACCGCCGCTTCCTGAAGACGGTCATGCAGGACGGCAAGAAGCTGCTCCAAGTGGATACGACCTTCTTCGGTTATCTCCCGCGAATCTTCGCGATCCTCGTGGGTAGCTCTCATTACCCGACATACCTCCGTAATCGGGCCAAGGCCCTGCGCAACCTGGGTCGTTCGGACGAAGCGACGACTCACGAGGCCGAAGCGGATCTTTTCGCATGAGTCCCTCCGACCGCATTACCTACGAGTCGGCCATCGAAGATATCGTCGGCCGTTCAGGCTGGATGCTTCCGGCGACGCGCGATGCGGCGGGAGTGCTGACCTTCCAGCATCTTCGACATCCTATTCAACTGATTGTCCGGAGCCATTTCGGCCCCGAGCGGCGCCGCGATTTTGTCGTCATCACCTTTTCCGATCCGAGTTACGTCGCTTTCTTCGCGCAACACGGAGGCTGGGGCGACTTCGGCGCTTACCTCGGCGGCGGTCTCTTCATGATGATCGGCCTTAAGTTGGAGATCTTCCTGCGCGACTGCTTCGCAAAGGATTATGACCAATACCTGCAGCGTCAGGTTGTGCCGTTACCCTTCGGGTATGTTCACCCTTGGCAGTTGGAGTCTTAATCGACCCTGTAGCCCAGCCTGACGCGCTCCTGGGTGGCTGAGCTAAGGGCGGCCAAGGCCAGTTTTTTAGAGGCGAAGACTTGTTGGGTGACTTTGGGCTTACCAACAGGGTAAGGCGTGTTGCCTCGGTACATGCGTTCCAGCTCCGTAGCCTTGGTAATTAGCGCCGCCGCACCTCTGACCTCCGCCTCCCATCGCCGGTAGACGCACCTCCGAAGCCCTGCTTTGAGGGTTTTTTGAAGTCGGACTTTGCTCGGTATGACGGGCATGGTAACTTCCCTTTAATCGTATTCCCCGGTGATTATGCGAGATTGTTCAGGATGACATACTACAATCTGTAGGGGAAACTTTTTGGAAACCCAAAATTTTAGCGCGCGGCCGGAGAGGGAAAAGCCGTGGGCGTTTCGGGGGTGTACCCGGGGGGTGCAGGGGTAGGGCAGGGTCAGCCGGCCAGCTCGGGGAGCTCGTCGATCGCGGCCCTGACGTTGTTCCACTCGCCTTGGCTGTAGATGTTGTGCACGTCGGCGCTGGTATGGCCTACGATCTGCATGCGTACGTCCTTGGCTACGCCCATGGACTGCATGGTGGAGACGAGCGTGGTACGGAAGCTGTGGAAGCTCTTCTGGGGTTGGCGGCTCTTACCCGTGGTCGAGCGCTGCGGGTCGATGCCGGCCTTCTCCATGATCTCGATGAACTGAGTGCTGACTCCAGCGCGACCGCCCAGGTCTTTGCCGGCGAAGGAGGGTAGAACGTAGTCCGTTGCCTTGGCCTTCTTGAGTAGGCGCCACTCTTCGAGCCGATCCTTTAGGGTGCGGTGGATCGCGATCTTCACCCAACCCTTCCGGTTCTTGCCGGTCTTCTTCTGCTGGAAGGTGACAGAGGGTTCAGCTCCGAGGTCGAAGGCTTCCCAGCGTAGGTCCAAGCAGTCGCCGATGCGGCCGCCAGTGTAGAAGCCTAGGTGAATCAGGGTTCGCCATTCCTCATCTTTGCAGGCCTTGAGGATCTTGTTAACCTCAGGCACCGTGAAGGGCACCTTGGCCTTCGACTCTCCCTCGGGCGTTTCGACGGTGTCGGCCGGGTTGACCGCGCAGAGCTGCTGCTTCTGGGCCTTCTTGAAGATCATGCGCAGGACGACGATGCTCTGGCGGATGGTGGCAGGGGAGGTGCCGTCGGCAGCCCTGGCTTTGACGAAGGCCTGGATGTGGTCCGGCTTGACCTTGTCGATGGGCTGGTTGGCGGCCTTGCCTAGGTGCGCCAGGAACTTGCCCACGGTGGTCTTGTAGGACCGAAGGGTACCTTCCTTCTTGTTGACCTCCTTGGCCTTCAGGAAGCCCTCGAAGAACTCCTTGGTGCTAGGGATGCCGAGGGACTGCCCGGTCACCAGCTCGCTGGCCTCCTGGGCGTACTTGATCAGCGTGCTGGCGATCAGGCCGTCGTTGCGCTTGGCCTTGAGGGCGATCCGTTCGAGCTCGATCATGACCTTCTTGGCCATGGCCTTGTCCGACGTGCCGGTCGTGCGGCGTTTGTAGCGACCGTCAGGCCCCTTGAACTTGGCGAAATAGTTATCCGACTCCGGTTGCTTGTAGATCCATCCCATATGGCCTTGGACTATGACCATAAACTATGACCAGTCAAGGATGTCCAAGGAAGGTCACATATGCGATTTTCCTAAGAAATAACGACAGGTGAAGTCCGTATTCAAATCGTGGGTTCGAATCCCATCCTCTCCGCCACTTTCATTTTGTTATATGGCTAAAACCCCTGAATTTCGGGGTGAGTCATTAGCAGAGTTAGGCGATTTTAGCGCAGTTGTGCAAAAGCTTGTCCGCAAACTGTCCGCA
>CAIVYX010000204.1 GCA_903910245.1 uncultured Opitutia bacterium
ATCACTGCGTCGCTCGACTGCGGCCTGATGGTCCTTAAGGATATCCCGGCGTTCTATCGGGGCACTTCGCCGAACAAGTTCTTTGATTACATCGCCGCCGGCATTCCCGTGGTGAACAATTACCCTGGCTGGTTGGCTGGCCTCATCGAGGAAAACCGGTGCGGGATTGTCGTACCGCCGGGCAATGTCGCCGCCTTCGCGGACGCGCTGCAGCGCCTCGCGGCCGATTCCGCCGCCAGTCGCGCCATGGGCGCCGCCGCCCGCGTGCTGGCGGAAAAAGAATTCGCCCGTCCGATCTTGGCTGGTCGTTTTATCGCGACCCTCGAAGCCCAAGTAGAGGCCTGACCCCTTGACCTTCCCCTATCCAGTCGCTTCCGAAGCCTCCATCGTCACAGACGCTGCGGAGTGGCAGGCGCTCATCGACGGACCTTTCCGCGAAGTTGCTGATATCTACCATCACCCCGACTTCGTCGCCTTAGAGGCGCGTCGCATCGGCGCCACCCCTGGGCTCGTCGTGGCCGAGGTCGCCGGCCGCACGGTCGGGCTGTCGCTCCTCTTCCGTCCGATTCCCGGTCACCCGGAACTGTGCGACGCGACCAGCGTCTACGGTTATAACGGCCTGCTTTATTCCAGCCCGACGGGAGAGCCGGCGCCGCTGGAAGCCCTCGCGGCCATCGAGCGGGCGCTCTATCTCCGCGGATGTGTGGCCGTCTTCAATCGCAGCCACCCGCTGCATCCGGCCCAGCTGCCGGGTCGCGCGCTTTCGGGCGAGACGCTCCTGCTCGACCTCGCCGCCGGCCAGGATGCCTATCTCCACGGGCTCGCCGACGGGCACGCCTACGACCTGCGTCGCATGCGCGCCGACGGCCTGCGTGCCGAGGTCGACATGGAAGGGAAGCATCTCGAAGCTTTCCATCAGATGTATTTGGCGACGATGAATCGCCACGGCGCCACCGCCGGCTACCGTTTCCCGCTCGAGGTCGTCCGCGGACATTTCCAACTTCCTTCCAACGCCGCGCAGCTCTGGCTCGCGTGGGATGGCGACCGCCTGGCGGCGAGCGCTCTCTTCTTCCGCGGCCGTCATTGCGCGCACTACCACCTCTCGGCTTCCGATCGTCAGGCCTCCAAGCACCCAGCGACCAAGCTCATCCTGGATGCGTTCATCCGTTCGGAGATCGCCCTCGGTCAGCGTACATCCCTCCATCTCGGTGGCGGCGTCGGTGCCGCCGTGGATTCGCTGAACCAGTTCAAGCGCGGCTTCGGCGCCCAGCCCGTCCCTTTCGTTGTCACCCGCTGGATCGTCCGTCCGGCTGATTACGATCTCTTGAACGAAGGTCACTCCGATGCGGATTACTTCCCGCTCTACCGCAGCCTTATTTAAGACCATGCTTACCCGCGAACAAGCCCTTGCGCTCGTCCTCCGTCGCCTCGCCGCCCTCGGTCGCGAGCTCGGGAAGCCCGCCTTGGAAAAGGCGGACGCGCAGACCCGCCTCTTCGGCGAAGCCGCGGCGCTGGATAGCATCGGCCTCGTCACGCTCATCGCCGACCTCGAGGAAGATATTCGCGTCGCCACCGGCAAGACCGTCACCTTGGCCGACGAAAAAGCCATGAGCCGCCTCACTTCCCCCTTCCGACGAGTGGATTTACTCGCGGAGTATGTGGTTGAGATCACCCGAAACTAGAGGCCCGGAGGCCCAGAGGCTCAGTTGACCAGAGGAGATGCACCGTTAGTTGACCCGTTGAAAAGTTGGCCAGTTGACAAGGAATGCAATGGGTAGGGTCGGGACCGC
>CAIVYX010000205.1 GCA_903910245.1 uncultured Opitutia bacterium
CTGGGCCTCTACCTTGGCATCGTCATCACGCTCGCCGCCTTAGCCTTCGGCCTCCGCGGTGGGCTGACCGGCGACTGGCCGCTCGCACTCCAGTCGGCCATCTCGATCCTGATTGTCTCCTGTCCCTGCGCCATCGGTCTGGCCTTCCCGCTCGCGACCGAGCTCGCCGTCGGCACGCTCCGGCGCGCCGGCGTCTACCTGCGCGACCATCGCGTCTGGGAACGAGCCCTGCGTGTCAAACAGGTCGTCTTCGACAAGACCGGAACCCTGACCCTCGAGAGCCCCCGCCTCGGCAACCCTGAGCAACTGTCTACGCTTCCCGAAGAAGCCCGCCGCGCACTCTTCGCGCTGGTGAAAACCAATCTCCATCCATTCGGACGCAGCCTCCGCGAGGCTTTGGCGCAGCATGAGGACCCCACGGCTATCACCGGCACCCTGAGTAACGTTCCTGGCGCTGGAGTGATACTAACCGACGCTCACGGTGTCCGCTGGACGGTCGGGAAGCCTGGATGGCAAGGGAGCGCACCAGCACCGGCGGGGATGTCCGCCGCCGAATTCTGCCGCGATGGCACGCGTCTCGCGCTCTTCCTCTTCGCCGAACAATCACGTGCCTACGCCAAGGAAGTCATCGATGGGCTGCGCGCAGATGGCGTCGCGGTCTTCATCCTCTCCGGCGACCAGTCCGAAAAAGTTGCCACGCTCCTGCGTCAGCTCGGTTTACCCGAGTGCAGCGGCCTGGGCGGCCTGTCTCCCGAGCAAAAAGCCAGCTGGATCCGGCGACACGACGGGGCCACAACGCTCATGCTCGGCGATGGCGCCAATGATGCGCTCGCATTCTCCGAAGCCACTTTACGCGGTACACCCGTCGTCGACCTAGGTTTACTGGAACAGAAGGCTGATTTCTATCTGCTTGGGCGCGACCTGCGCGGCCTCGGACGCCTGTTCGCCGTAGCCCGATACCGTCGCCGCGTGCTGACCGAAGTATTCCTCTTCACCATCGTCTATAACGTCGTCGCCATCGGGCTATCCGCGGCCGGCCTAATGTCGCCCCTACTCGCGACAATCATGATGCCCACCAGCGCCATCCTCACGCTCGTGCACGTCACCGTGCGCATGCGTAAGGCTTGAGCGCTCCAGGCACAAAAAAGGCCCCGGGGTGAGCCGAGGCCTTGTCTGTTCGTTCAACCGGGGCTTAGCGACGGTCCGGACGGTCGCCACGAGGGCGGTCCATCGGCTTCGGGGCGGGAGCGTAGTCGCGACCTTCCTTCTCGGCGATGGCAGCACGGCGCGAGAGGCGCACGCGGCCCTTGTCGTCGATACCGACGCACTTGACGATGATCTCGTCACCGAGCTTGCAGATATCCTCGACGTTCTCGACGCGGTGGTCGGCGAGTTCGGAGACGTGCACGAGGCCTTCCTGTCCAGGGAGGCATTCGACGAAAGCGCCGAATTCCTTCACCGAGCGGATGATACCCTTGTACGTCTTGTTGATCTCGATCTGGGCCGAGAGGAGGTTGACCTCGTTGACCGCGCGGGCGAGGGACTCGCCGTCGGTTGCGAAGATCGTGACCCAACCGGAGTCGTCCTGATCGATGTCGAGCTGGCAACCGGTGTACTCCGTGATGCGCTTGATGTTCTTGCCGCCCGGGCCGATGAGCGCGCCGATTTTATCGGACGGAATCTTGATGCGGTGGGTGCGGGGGGCGCAGGGCTTCAGCTCGGCGCGGGTGGCCGGCATGGTCTTGGCCATGATGTCTAGGATCGCGTCGCGAGAGACCTTGTTCTGGGCGATGGCTTCCTTGGCGATGCTCATCGGGAGACCGTGGATCTTGAGGTCCAGCTGGAAAGCGGTGATACCTTCGCGGGTGCCGCAGATTTTGAAGTCCA
>CAIVYX010000206.1 GCA_903910245.1 uncultured Opitutia bacterium
GCACGGCGACAAGCTCCTGGCCATCGCCCGCGCCGTGCGCATCGGCGTCGAGGAAGACACCCCGCGCGGCCAGCAGATCTCCATCGTCGCCGCCCAGAACTGGGTCATCTCCTTCCACGAAAACGACGAGAAGGTCTTCGAAGCCGTCGAGAAACGCATCGCCGACAATAAAGGCAATATCCGTAAGTGGCACGCCGGTTACCTCGTCTATTCCCTGCTCGACACGCTCGTCGACCGACTGCTCTACCAGACTGAAGAAATCGAGGACGCCACGACCGAGCTCGAAGACTCAATCCTCAAGGGCACCGACGATTGGGACCTCAACGAGGTCTACCGCCTTAAGCGTATCGTCGTGCGTCTCAGCCGCCTCGCCCAGCCCCTCAAGGACATGGTCAGCGTGCTTGAGCACTACGAGCACCCCTTGCTGCCGACGACCTTGGACATGTACCTGCGAGACCTGTATGACCACGCGATTCGCGCGGCCGACCGCATCGAGCACGCCCGCATGATCCTGCAGGACCTGCAGGAATACCACCATACCCAGCAGGAACGAAAGACCAACGAAGTCATCCGCGTGCTGACGGTGATGAGCTCGGTGTTCATCCCGCTGACCTTCCTCGTAGGCCTCTGGGGCATGAACTTCCACTTCATGCCGGAAATCCATACGGCCTGGGGCGAGAAATACGGCTACTTCCTGGCGCTAGGCTCCATGGCCGCGGTCACGGTCGGCATCATCCTCTGGATGAAGCGTAAGCGGTGGTTCTGAGGGCGCGAAGCGCCTTAATAGAGGGCTGAGTCGAGTTCAGCGTCGATGACTGAGTCGATGGCAGAATCAATCAAGGCATAGAGGCCGGAATCGATGAAGCGACAACCGGCTGATCTCAATCGCTGGCCATCGTCAAATCTGTCATCGATCTAGTCATCGACTCTGCCATCGACTCTGCCATCGACTCTGCCATCGACTCTGCCATCGACTCCGTCATCGATTCTTAACGCCGCCCTTAGGCGGCGTTACGCACAATCCTGGGCGTCGACGTCGATGACGTCGATGACCTCATCGTCCCCGAGAATCTTCGTGCGCAGCGGCAAGATGGCCGCGAGAAGCGACTTCACACCGGTGACGAGATACCAGATATGCACGCGATGCTGGTCCTGGACCTTCTCAAACGGACACGGGGCCGGGCCGCGGATTTCACAGAGGCCGGGATGCAGTCGCTCGAGTTCCTTGACCCACGCGTCGGCGACGAAGTTCACCTTCTCGGCATTACGGCCGCGGAAGACGTGGCGGACAAGATGGCGGTCTGGCGGGTAACCGAATTCGGCACGCTTCGCGAGCTCGGCGGCCGCGAAGCCGTGGAAGTCGAGCCGCTTGGCGAATTGGATGGGATCCGAGGCCGGCTGAAAACTTTGCACAACGACCACGCCCTCGAGGTCACCACGGCCGGCGCGACCGGCGACCTGGGTGAGTAGCTGGAAGGTGCGTTCAGCGGCACGGAAATCCGGTAGCTGCAACGAAAGGTCAGCGTCGATGATACCCACCAGCGTCACCCGCGGGAAGTCGAGGCCCTTGGCGATCATCTGCGTGCCGAGGAGCATGTCATATTTGCCCGCGCGGAAGTCCGAGAGGACTTTGCGGAAAAGGTCCTTCTTCCCCATCGTGTCGGCGTCGATACGGGCCACGCGGGCGCGGGGGAAGAGCTGGGCGATAGTCTCCTCGACCTTCTGCGTGCCGTAGCCCTTCCAGCGGACCTTCGGGGAGCGACAGCTCGGACAGAGCACCGGGGCGCGTTCCTGGTGGTTACACAGATGGCACCGGGCGGTGTCGTCGGTGCGGTGGAGCGTTAGCGAGACGCTGCAACGCTTGCATTGGACGGCCTCGCCGCAATCCGGGCAGACCAGCGAGCGCGAATGACCGCGCCGGTTCAGGAAAAGGATGGTCTGCTCGCGACGTTCGAGCCGGGCGCGGATACCATCGGTCAGTTCGCGCGACAGAATGTGCTGACCCTTCGAGTGCAAGACCTCGCGACGCATGTCCACAATCCGGAAGGCCGGCATCGGGCGGTCGTCAACGCGCTTGGTCATCACGTCCAAGGCATAACGGCCCGCCGTCGCGTTCTTCCACGTCTCCAAGGAAGGCGTGGCGGAACCTAGCACGCAGGCCGCCCCGAGGACGGAGGCACGCATCACCGCGACGTCGCGGCCATGGTACATCGGCGTCTCACCCTGCTTGAAGGAAGGCTCGTGCTCTTCGTCGACCACGATGAGGCGGAGGTTCGGGAGCGGAGCGAAGACGGCGGAACGGGCACCGACCACCACCCTCGCCTGCCCGAGCGACATCGCCATCCACGCGTCGAAACGCTCGCCAGCGGAAAGGTGGCTATGCCAGACGACTACCTTGGCGCCGAGGTCGGCGAGGCGGGAACGGAGACGACCGACCGTCTGAGGTGTCAGCGCGACTTCGGGGACCAGGAAGATCGCCGAGCCGCCTTCGGCCACGACCTTGCGGATGAGCGCCACATAAACCTCGGTCTTGCCTGAGCCCGTGACGCCGTGGAGCAGGTGAGCCCGGAAGGCCTTCGAATCAAGCGTCTGCGTGACCGAGGTCACCGCGGCAACCTGCTCAGGATTCAGCGTGTGGCCGGCCGAGGCGATGGTCTCCCCTTCGGCATAAGGGTCGTTGTAGGCCACGCGCCAAAGCACGCTGGCGTCTTCCTTAATCGTACCGGCCTTGATGAGCGCATCCACGGCCTGCTGGGCGACGCCGAGTCCATCGACCATCTTGGCGCGATCGGCGGGCTCTTTCTGACCAGCGAGGTAATCGATGACCTGCGCCTGGCGCGGGGCCTTCTTGCGGAGCTTGGCGAGGGCTTCGGCTTCGGGCGGGGCGATCAGCGTGAGCAGGCGGCGCAGCACCGGGCGGACGCCTTTGCGGATGGCGGCAGGCAGGACGGTCTCGAGCACCGAGTTTAAACCGCAGCCGTAGTAGCCCGCCATCCATTCAGCCAGTTTGCAACAGTCCGGCGTCATCACCGGCTGCTCATGCTCGAGTGAGATCACACTGCGAAGTTTCGCAGAAGGCGGCGGTTCAGCCGGATATTTCCAGACCACACCAATACTCGTCCGTCCACCGAGCGGCACGCGAACCAGCTGCCCGACCTGCAGGATATCCTTTAGGCCCGCCGGCACCGAGTACGAGTAAGCCCGGGCCCCGCCGTCAAACGGGACCACCTCGGCAACGCCGGGTTCAATTTCTCCGAAGAGATCGGGCACGGGGGGAGGTTCGCCGAAGCAAAGCAGGGATTCAAGCGAGGGTTGCCGACACCGCCTGATTTACGCTCAGGCGTGGATATCGGTCGTCGGGACGCCGGAATGGGCC
Source organism: uncultured Opitutia bacterium (assembly GCA_903910245.1). Lineage (GTDB taxonomy): Bacteria > Verrucomicrobiota > Verrucomicrobiia > Opitutales > UBA953 > UBA953. Next base: position 3,377 of record CAIVYX010000206.1, read on the forward strand.
GCAATGCGGGCGCACATCAGGGCCCAGAAACAGCCGATGCAGTTGGCCACGACCAGCTGAAGGTCGGTGGGCATACTGTAGAAGATGAGCGTACCTGGGAACCAAACGAAGTAGTTCGTGAGCAGATTCGGGAGGACGAGGCGGCGATACCAACCCGGGCCCATCGCCGCTCGCAGGCGGGCGGTATCCCAGCCGCAATCCTTCCAGAGATGGGAGATGGCGTTGAACGGCGCACCAATGAAGATCGTGAAGCCCGCCATATCGACCAAGACCTTGAGTAATACGGTACGGAGGTTGACCTCATCGCCAAACCACGCGGCCTGGAGCGAGTAGAAGTAACTTACCAGCATCCCCATCAAAGCCCACCAGATCATGCTATGAAGGAGGTCGCGGAAGGGATGCGCCGGACGTAACCCAGGGAAGACCATACGGAAACACCAAGGAATCAGGCCGGAAGTGATGGCCGTGCAGATCGCGGCAAAGGCCATCGGATCGGCGGCGTTGATGGCACCGATACGATTGAGAGCCGTGGCGACTTCTGGGATATTGTAATAGGCGACGACCAAGCCGGCTGCGGCGGACATGATGACCACCAGCGGGAGGGCGATGTCGCGGAGGGCCTTGATGCCGGCGGTCAGCGGCGAAGCGGAAGATTCGCTCATGCGAGGAACTTGCGGAGCAGCTGGTCGATGAGCACCGGGTTAGCCTTACCCTGCGTACGTTTCATGATCGGACCCTTGAGCGCGTTGATGGCCTTCTCGTTGCCAGCACGGTATTCGGCGATGGATTTTGCCACGGCGGGGTCGGCGATGACTTCCTGGACAATCTTCTCGAGTTCGCCGGTGTCGCTGTTCTGGCGGAGACCCTTGGCATCGACAATCGCGGCGGCGTCCTGGCCAGACTTAAACATCTCAGTGAAGACTTCCTTGGCCTGCTGCTTGGAAATCACGCCGTCGTCGGTGAGTTTCACCAGGCCGGCGAGCTGCGCGGGCTTGATCAGACAGGACGAAAGTGAGACGGGAGCAGCGGCGGAGTCGGCAAGAGGACCCGCATTACCGGCCGAAGCGGCGAGATCGCGGAGCAGGTCGTTGGCGACGAGGTTGGCGATACCCGACGGGTTGGTCGGATGCGCGGCCACGGCGAGCTCGAACCATTCGGCGAGCGCGCGGGCGTTCACGAGCACCGAGGCGGCGGTGTACGGCAGGCCGAGCTTATCGACGTAGCGACGCTGGCGGTCGTAAAGGTTTTCCGGGACCAGCTTGCCGAGGCGGGCGACGGTCTCGCGGGAGATCTTCAGAGTCGGGATATCCGGATCCGGGAAGTAACGGTAGTCGTGGGCGTCTTCCTTGTCGCGCAGGACGTAGCCCCGACCCAGTTCGGCATTCCAACCGCGGGTCTCCTGGGTGATCGAGCGGCCAGCTTCGAGTTCGCGGACCTGACGGGCAGTCTCGTAGATGACGGTATCGCGCACACTGGAGATGGAATTGAGGTTCTTGGTCTCGGTACGAGTACCGAGTTTCTCGACGCCACGGCGGCGGATGGACACGTTGCAGTCACAACGCAGTTGGCCCTTTTCCATATCGCAATCGGCCACGCCGGCCTGGGTCAGCATCGCGACGAGCGAGCGCAGGAAGGCCTCGGCTTCGGCGGAGGAACGAAGGTCCGGCTCGGTGACAATCTCGAGGAGCGGCACGCCGGCGCGGTTGTAGTCGACCAGCGAACCGCTGCCCGCGTGGCTGAGCTTACCCACGTCTTCTTCGAGGTGCGCGTGATGGATGCGGATGAACTTGTGCTCGCCCATCACATTGCGCGAGGCGCCCGGGAGCTCGATTTCTACCTGCCCTCCGACGACGACCGGGAAATCCTTCTGGGTGAGCTGATAGTTTTTCGGATTATCCGGGTAGAAATAGTTCTTACGATCCCAGGAGCAGTGCTCCGGCACCGACGCTCCGACGACTAGGCCGAAGAGGATTGATTTCTCGACCGCCTCGCGATTCACCACCGGCAGCGTACCAGGAAGACCAAGGACGACCGGGTCGACCTGCTCGTTGGGTTCCTTGCCGAAGCCCCAAGGGGACGACGCGAACACCTTCGCGCGGGTGTGCAGCTGGACGTGGACCTCGAGGCCGATGACAACTTCCCAATCGGAAGGAGGGGTGCTCATAGGGCGGCTTGCTGGTGGGCGAAACCGTGGGCGGCCTCGAAGAGACGGCCCGCGGCGAGGAGTTTGGCTTCGGAGAGCGGCGCTCCGACGAGATGGAAGCCGACCGGCAGGTGGCCAGACTTGCCGCAGGGCACCGAGAGTGCCGGGAGGCCGGCGAGATTGGCGGGGATCGTAAAAATGTCCTCGAGGTAGAGCTGGAGCGGGTCCGAGGCCTTCTCGCCGACCTTGAAGGCAGGCGTCGGCACGGTTGGGGTGAGCAGCACGTCGACACCAGCGAGGGCGGCGAGGTATTCGGAGCGGATCTTGGCGCGAGCACGGAGTGCGCGGACGTAATAAGCGTCGGCGTAACCAGCGCTGAGTACGAACGTGCCGAGCAGAATGCGACGCTTCACTTCCGGTCCGAAACCCTCGGAGCGGCTGGCCGTCATCATCTCGACCGGCGTACCGGCGGAGGTGGAGCGATGGCCGTAGCGAACGCCATCGTAGCGACCGAGATTCGAGGAAGCTTCGGCGGTCGCGACGACGTAATAGGTCGGCACTGCGAGGTCGGCCGAGGGCAGTTCGACCTCGGAGATCGCACAACCCTGGGCGCGGTAGAATTCGACCGCGGCGTTGACCGCGGCGGCGACCTCAGCGGCGACGCCCTTGCCGAGGAAACCCTTCGGGATGCCGATGCGGAGTTTCTTGGCGTCGCCGGACGGCGTGAGCGCGCGGTCAGACGGACCGAAGCAGGTCATGTCACGCGCGTCGGCCGAGGCCAGCGCGTTGAGGAGCAATTCGCAGTCTTCGATGCTGCGGGCCATCGGACCAATCTGATCGAGCGACGAAGCGAAGGCCACGAGCCCGAAGCGAGAGATCAGGCCGTAGGTCGGCTTGAGGCCGACCACGCCGCAATGCGAGGCGGGCTGGCGGATCGAGCCACCAGTATCGGAACCGAGCGAGAGCGGCACTAGGCCGGCCGCGAGGGCCGCGGCGCTGCCACCGGAAGAACCGCCCGGGATGCGGGCGAGGTCCCAAGGATTGAAGGTCTTGCGGAGCGCCGAGTTCTCCGTGGAAGAACCCATCGCGAACTCGTCCATATTCAGACGACCGTAGAGGATTGCGCCGACGGCGCAGAGACGTTCGGCGACATGCGAGTCGTAAGGCGAGACCAGCGATGCGAGCATCTTACTCGAGCACGTGAGCGGCTGACCTTTCACCGCGATGTTGTCCTTGATCGCGACCGGGATGCCTTCGAGCGGGCCCCTGCCCTGCCCGGCCTTACGGCGGGCGTCGGAGGCGTCGGCCTGCGCGAGCACGTCGGCTTGGTCGAGGTGCGTGAAAGCACCGACCGTTTCGTTCAACGCCTTGTAGCGAGTAATGAGGGCTTCGCAAAGAGCGCGGGACGTGAGCGTGCCAGCCGCGAGGCGGCGGCCAAGCTCGGCGGCGGAAAGCGTATGGAGCGCGTCGGCCATGGCTTACGATTCGTCGTCCACGACGCGCGGGACGGAGATCTGCCCATCGCGCGAGGCGGGGGCAATGCGGGTGACGGCTTCGGCCCCGAGGACCGGGCCCGGCTCGTCGGAGCGCAGCGCGGCTTCGTTAACAACACGTGCGTCGTCAATCGTCGCGGGCAGGTCGGCGTCCGCCAGCGCTTGGAAGTGTCCCAGGATCTGGTTGAGCTGGGACGAGTAGAGAACCTTCTCCTCGGCCGTGAGGCTGAGGCGGGCGAGCTTCGCTAGGTGATCGATGTCGAATCCTTCGGCCATGGAAATCAGCGGCGGACGGTCCAGCCGGCGCCCTTCTCGAGCGTCGCGATGACCACGCCGAGGGCTTGATTGGTTTCTTCGTCCGTGAGCGTGCGGGCTGCGTGGCGCCAGCGAATCTCGAACGCAAGGCTGCGGTGGCCTTCAGGCAGACCCGGGCCCGTGAAGACGTCGAAGCAGTTGACCGACTCCAGCGCGAACTCCTTGCCGGCGGCCTTGGCGGCACCTTGGCGCACGCGGCTTTCGACTTCGGCGGCGGCGACATCGAGCGGGACGATGACCGCGACGTCCTTCGTGACGGGCGGGAAGGAGGAGAACGCTTCGAAGCGTGGGATTTTTCGGGCTTCAGCGAAGGCCGAGCGCGGGAAGCAGACTTCGCCGGCGATGACCGAGCTCTTCAAGCCGAGCGAACGCGTCCAACGGAGGTCAAGGACGCCACAGGCGCCTTCCGCGGCGCGGCCACGGTCGACGAGGACGGCGGCATGGTCAGCTTGCCAGAGGCCACCCGTGGCGGCGTCGAACGAAAGGCGAACGGAGGCGACACCGGCGAGGGCGGCGGCATCCTGCAGGAGCCGCTTGGCGCGGAGGGCGTCAAAGGCTTCGCGGGATTTCCACGAACGCGTCACCGGTTCGGCGACAATCGCGAAGGCGACCGAGATGAATTCGCGCACCGTACCATCGGCCTGCGGACGGAAGACCGTGCCGACTTCGAAGAGACCATGCGGGTCGGCATGGACCGAGAGATTGAGCGCGAGCGCACCCGCGAGACCGGGGACAAGCGAAGCCCGCAGGTGCGTCTGTTCGGCGGTCAGCGGGTTATCCATCGCGACCAAGGCGGCCTTATCAGCGCCCAGCGTGCGTTCGAGTTCCGCGGCGTCGCGGAGCGAATAGTGGCAGCACTCCGTGAAACCGGCGCCGACAAGGCGGGCCGAGACTTCGCGGGTGAAGACGGACGTCAGCGCGTCTTCGTCTCCCGGGAGCGGGGCGATCGGACGACCGGCGGGCACCTGATCGGTACCGTGGATGCGGATGAATTCTTCAACCAGGTCGATTGGACGGGTCACGTCGGAGCGGAACGAAGGCACCAGCACCGAGAAACCCGTGGTGGCGGGCTTCACCGTGAAGCCCAGGCGAGCAAAGGCCGCGGAGACATCGGCGTCGGCGATGGGCGTGCCGAGCTTCGCGGCGACGTAGCCAGCGGGAAGTTCGATGGTCACATCGGCGCGCGGCGGCTGGCCGACCGCAACGGCGGGACCGGCCACTTGAGCGCCAGCGAATTCGATGAGAAGGTCGGTGGCAAGGCGCGAGGCGAGCTCGACGCCGGCCGGATCCACGTCACGCGCGAAGCGATGGGAAGAATCGGTCGACACGCCAATACGGCGGGCGACGCGGCGGATTTCGCCGGGGCGGAACCAGGCGGATTCCAGGAGGATTTCGGTCGTCGAATCAGTCACGCCGGAATCGACGCCGCCCATCACGCCGGCGACGACGAGTGGGCGCTGCGCATCGGCGATGACGCAGACACCGGTCTCGAGCTTCACCTTCTTACCATCGAGCAGGACGATTTCTTCGCCGTCGCGAGCCGGGCGGGCTTCGATGCCTTCGGAAACCTTCTTCGCGTCGAACGCGTGGAGCGGCTGCCCCAGTTCGAGCAGCACCCAGTTCGTGATATCGACCACGTTGTTGATCGGACGCAGGCCGGCGGCCTCGAGGTCGCGGCGGAGCCATGCCGGGCTAGGGCCGACCTTTACGTTCTTCAGAGTGCGGAGCGTGTAGTAAGGACAGAACTCGGAAGACGAGCGGACGAACTTCACCGCATCAGCGGCGGACGGAGCGGCGGCGAGGCCGGCAGGCGTCTTCACCGTGAGCGGCTTCAGCGTCAGGCCGAGGGCGGCGGCGAGGTCACGGGCGACGCCGCGGATGCCGAGGCAATCGCCGCGGTTCGGCGTGACCGAGATTTCGAGCACCGTATCCGGCGTGCCGTAAAGAGAGTTGAGCGGCGTACCCAGGGCGGGCTGGCGCGGAGTCAAGATGAGTAGACCGTCCTCGCCCTTGCCGAGGCCGAGTTCTTCGGAGGAGCACATCATGCCCGCCGAGTCGACATCGCGAAGCTTCGAAACCGAGATCGTGAAACCGCTCGGCATCACTGTGCCTGGAAGAGCGACCGGCACGCGGTCACCCGCCTTGAAATTTTTGGCGCCGCAGACGATCTGACGGAGCGAACCTTCGCCCACGTCGACCTGGCAGACGCTGAGACGATCGGCCTTTGGGTGCTTGTCGAAAGACTTGATTTCACCGACCACCACGAGGGGCAGCGGGGCGAGGCCGAAGGTCGTGACCGACTCCACCTCGAGGCCGAGCATCGGGAGGGCTTCCGCGACGCGTTCGGCGGTGACGCCGGCGAGGTCGAGGTGACGGGAGAGGGCTTGGAAAGAGACTTTCATGGCTTAGGCGAACTGGCGCAGGAAGCGCGTGTCGTTGTTGTAGAAGAGGCGGATGTCGTCGATGCCGTGGACCAGCATCGTGATACGCTCGAGGCCGAGGCCGAAGGCGAGGCCCGACCATTCGTTCGGGTCGAGACCGCAGAGTTCGAGCACCTTCGGGTCGACGAGACCGCAGCCCATGATTTCTAGCCAGCGGTTGGAGAGGCGGCCCAGGTTAGGCGAGCGGAGGTCCATCTCGAAAGACGGTTCCGTGAACGGGAAGAAAGACGGGCGCAGGCGGATTTCGGCATCGGCGCCGAAGGTTTCTTTGACGAAGAAGTCGAGTACGCCGCGGAGATCGGCGAGCGTCACGTTGCGATCGATCCAGAGACCTTCGACCTGGTGGAAGTTGGCGGAGTGCGTCGCGTCGACCGCGTCGCGACGGAAGCAGCGACCCGGGGCGACGATGCGGAACGGCGGTTTGCGCGAGAGCATCGTGCGGACCTGCACGCTGGACGTGTGCGTGCGGAGGAGAATTGCCTCGTCGGCCTTACGGGGCGCATCGGCGGAGCGGAACGCCTTCGGCATGTAGAGCGTATCCTGCATATCGCGAGCCGGGTGATCGGCCGGTGTGTTGAGCGCGTCGAAGCAATGCCACTCCGTCTCGACCTCGGGGCCGTCGGCGACGACGAAGCCCAGCTTGCGAAAGGAGGTGAGGATACGTTCGCGGGTGCGGGAGAGCGGATGGAGCGAGCCCGCCGGAGCGTCGGGGCTCGGGAGGGTCGGGTCGATGGACGAGCCGAGGGCCGCGGCGATTTCGGCGTTCTCGACCTTGACCAGAAGTGCGGCGAGGAGTTCCTCGACGGACTTCTTCGCCTCGTTGATGAGCTTGCCCACGACCGGGCGTTCTTCCTTCGAAAGGGTGGCCATCCCCTTCATCACCTGGGTCAGGGAGCC
>CAIVYX010000207.1 GCA_903910245.1 uncultured Opitutia bacterium
GACAGCGAGCAGCCGCCGCCCCAGACGAGTTTGCGTAGCCCTGCGCCCACGAGCGGGATGATGCGTCCGTAGCTCGGATCGGCGTCGGTGGTACGCCAAGGCTTATCGGGGTCGTCGAGGTCGAGGGAGGTCAGCGTGGCGAGAGCGGCGGTGTCCTCGGGCCGGGCGATGCCCCCGATGACGATGAGGTGTCCGTTAGCCGAGGTGAAGCCGGCGTAGGCGCGCGGGCGGGCCATGCTTTCGGCGAAGCGGGTCAACTTACCATCGAGCCCGACAAGCCAGACGTCCGCCCGATGGCCTTCGGCGGACGCTCCGCCGGCGATGATGAGTCCATCGCGCTTAGGCGTCGCGCAGAACGCCGCGCCGACCAGCCCTTCGGGTAGATCGCCGATCTTGCTCCAGCTCCAGACGCCGTCCTTGCGCGAAAGCTTGAGGATATCCTTATGATATTTCCTCTGGCCACCCTGCCAGGGCATCTTGTCTGGGAAGTTGGTGCCGCCCGTGGCTATGATGACCTCGCTACCGTCCGCTTCGCGCAGGACGGCCGCCATCATGCCGGCACGGCCGAGCGGATCGGGCAGGTCCGGCAAGGGTTCACTCTGCGCGCAGGCGAGCGCTGCCGCAAAGAGGCCGAGTAATGGGGTGAGGCGGAGCATGACGCCGGAGTGGCACTTTTGTAGCCCCCTTCCTTAGCCCCTGCCAGCCCCAACGCTTATTCGGGGCGTAGCAACCAGCCTTCGGCGGAGCGGACGAATGGACGGAGCTCGCCGTTGGTCAGGGCATAGCCGCCGGACCACTTGGTGCAGCCGGTCGAGAGGACGTTGGCCGAACCTTCATCGCCTTCCTTCCAGGTGTCGGTTGACTTGTCGTAAGAGAGGACCGACTTGGCGTAGCCGGGATGCTTCGAGGCTTCGACCTTACCGGCCAACTTGCCGTCGTCGCCACCGAGTACGAGGATCTCGTTATCGAAGATCGGGCAGGGTGAAGGTGCGCCGGCGATCGCGCGGGGCATCGCGGAGAGGCGACGCCATTCCTTGCCGAGGGTGAAGGCGTGACAGTCGGAAAGGAATTCGCGTTCGACCCCTTTGGCTCCGGGGCTCAGCGCAACGCCGCCGAAGAGGAAGAACGTGTCTTTCGTGCCGGCGGACTGTGCGAGCATACGTCCGGATCCGGCGCAGAGCGGGAGTTCTTTCCAGCCGGCGTTGAGATTGGCGAGGTCGATGGCGAAAGCGCTAGAGGAGGCCGCAGTGGCGTCTGGGCGCTCGGTGCCGCCAGCGACGATGACCTTGCTGCCGACGAGCGCGCCGGTTGCGTAGGCGAGCGGGCGGGGGAGGAACGGAAAAGGGCGGACCTTGAGTTCACCTTCTTCGACCGACAGCGTGTAGCAGTCGGCGTAGTGGCGATGCGAGTCCGCGCCGCCGATCATCAGGAGGCCTTGGCGAATCGAGACGCTGACGCCGTAACCGCAAGGGCGGGGCAGCTTGCCGAGGCTCGCCCACTTCTTGGAGCGGGTGCTAGCGAGGGAGAAGACTTCGTCATGCCAGACCTTAACGCCGCCGTCCCAGGCCGGCTTGTCGGGGAAGTTGGAGCCGCCGCCGCAAAGCAGCAGGTCGCCGGAGGTGCCCACGAAGGCGCCACCGCAGCCGGGGGCATTAGGAGTTTCAGGAAGTCGGGTCCAGCGCATGAGAATGCGTACAAGGAAGACAGGCCGCACAAGGGTGTCCAGAGATTAGGGGGCCGTGGGGCGAATGTCGTCGCGCACCCCCGCCAATCCGTGGTTTTCGGATGATTGCAGAGTCTTTTCGGGGATAAAATCCTCCGCAGTCGGTCGGAGGATTTGTTTGACAGAGACGCCCCGACCTTGCCTTCATTGGACTCCTTTCGCACTGCCTGGTAGCTCAGCGGTAGAGCAGGTGACTGTTAATCACTTGGTCGTAGGTTCGATCCCTACCCAGGCAGCCAGAAAGGACTCTTTCCTCACCCCGGCCCACCGGGGAAGGTCCGTAAACC
>CAIVYX010000208.1 GCA_903910245.1 uncultured Opitutia bacterium
CATCAGGTGTTTAGAAATCGGCCAGGTCCTTGCGGAGCTGCTGCATGACCTCTTCGTAGCGCTTCGTGTTATCGAACCAGTACTCCTTGAGGAGCGGCCCGATCTCGAGGTCGATGATGTCGTTCAGCCAACGCTGCTGGTCGGCGACCTTGGTGCCGCCGCAGAAGTAGCTGTGGCCGACGCGGAAGCCTTCGCCCAGCTCAGGAGACTTCTTCGGGTCGGCAATCGTCTCATTGAGTTTTGTCATCGCCGTGACGATGACCTTGGCGCGGTCCGGATGGATATTGCGAGCGACGAGGTGCGCCGTGAATTTCGGCGAAGTAAAGCCCGGGGTGAGCTCGAGGAAGTTGAAGCGGCGGCGCAGCGCGTAATCGACCAAAGCCAGGGAGCGGTCGGCCGTGTTCATCATGCCGATGATCCGCAGGTTCGGAGGGACGGAGAAAAGCTGGCCATCCGAGTAGGTCAGCGTGACGTCGTGATCATAGCCACGCTTGTCGTGTTCGATGAGCATCATCAGCTCGCCAAGGATCTTGGAGAGGTTGCCGCGGTTGATCTCGTCGATGATGAAGACGTATTCCCGGCTATCATCGAGCCAGGCCTTATCGCAGAAACGCTTGAAGACGCCGTCCTGGACACGGAAACCGCCCTGCCCGTCCGGCCGGATGCCTTGGACGAAATCCTCGTAGGAGTAGGACTGATGGAACTGCACGAAACCCAGGCGGGCCTTATCCTTATCGCCCATGTGGCAATAGGCCAAGCTGCGGGCGACGAACGTCTTCCCCACGCCGGGCGGACCCTGCAAGATGAGGTTACGCTTCGAGGCGAGCGTACGGAGCATCGCATCGACCTTCGCTTCTTCGATGAAGAGTCCTTTAAGTAGGTCGGCGCGCGTGTAAGCGCGCGGCTCGTCGAGGGGCGGGGTCGGCTCAGGGGGCAGCGGCGCGGCAGGCTGGCCGGCGAGCAGCTGACGGATGACGGCATCCTGCTGCGGGGTGATCGGGAAGTTGGTGCCCTGCGGCGAGCTGATGATGCGGAGATCCGGGAGCTTCAGGCGTAGGTCCGAGCGGAGAAGCGTGGTCCGGGTACGGAGCTCCAGGAGACGGAGGCGGATACGATCGCGCTTATCGTTATCCTTCGGGGCTTCGATCCAGTACCCGGAAAAGTCGTCGGGCTGGACGGCGACGTCCGAGATGGCCTCGGCGACAGCGACGATGCCGCTGTTCTCGCCGGCGCGCCAGATGTAGACGCGATCGCCGGTCTTGATCTCCGTGGCGTGCTGGTTGACGGTCCAGGAGAACTCCTGGCGAGACTCCAGGTAGGCATCCATCTGGAAGTATTTCGGGTTGCCCTGGAAGATCCAGGATCGGGTGCTCGCGGAAGCGTCAGGGGCCATGGGGGAAAGGTAGCGGAGGGTGGGTAGGAAAACGGCGAAGGACTGGTCGAGAGCGGCGGTGAGCGCAGGCCCGGGGGTCGCGAGCGTGGCCGGCGGCAAGGTCTGCGTGATACGGGCGAGCGGCTGGGTGCCGGCTTTCCAGAACCATTCGGCGAGCGAGGCGGCTTGCTGGGCGCCGGCTTCGTCGAGGTAGAGCGAGTGCCCGGCGGTCAAGCTCTCTTCGAGCGTGGCGATCATCTCTTCAGGCATCGAGGCCATCTGCCCCTGCAGGGCGATCAGCTGCGCGCGGGCGAGCGGCGCCTCCTTCGTGGAAGTATCCATGCGGCCGAGGTTCAGACCAAACTCCAGGCCGTCACCGTCGATCAGTACCAGGAACTGCAGCGCCGAAGCATAATGAGCGAAGCCCTGAGCGTGGAAGACGACGTAGAGCTGGTCGTTAGCGGCACCGGCCTGGTTCTGGGCCCTACCTAGATGATAGCTCAGCGGCAATTCGGCCCAATGACGCGCCACGAAGTCGCGGGCGAAGATGTCGAGGGCGTCCCGGGTTTGCGCCAGCATCGCCTGCTGTTCGATATCCAGCGAAGCATAGAGCGGCTTACGACGGCGGATCTCTCCGAACAAAGCCAGCAAGCCGGCCGGCAGGGCGAAGTCACCCGTCAGCCCTTTGGCGCGGACGGCGAAGCCCAGCTCCGCGAGACGATTGAAGACCGGCGTACCCAGGCCGCCCTTGAATTCAGCGGAGGACGGCAGGCTGCCCGTCGCCTCCTGGCAGGCCAGCGCCATCACCTGCTTCGGCGCGAAGGCCTTGCCGTGGTCGACCAGATCGTAATCGGTCGAGACCCCGTAGCCCTCGACGACCTCCCCGGCGAGGAGGCGGATGAGCGCCTGTTCGACGTGGGCGCGGGTGACGGCGACGAAATCCATGGGCGGCAGTCTGCCCCCCGTGCCGCGCCCCGCAAGCCCGCCTCTTATATTTTAATATGAGGAAGGCGGGCGCGACAGGTCACTCCGCCTGGTAAAGCGGCTTCGTCACCGGAAGCTTCAAGCTGGAGAGCTGCTGGGACAGGCTACCTTTGGCCACGGCGACTTTGGGCTTAGGCGGCGGCGCGGCCGCTAAGGACAGACAATGGGGCATCAGCTCCTCCACGAAGGCGCGAACCTCCGCTAAGCGTGAATCGTCGCTCCCGAGCTTAAGGCCTAGCTCGATCCCGACGTCCATGCCCTCATGCATGAAGTTAGCCGAGGAAACCATGGCCAAGGGCGAGCTGTCCTGATCGACGAGAATGAGTTTGGCGTGCATGCCGGGACAGGCAAGGACGTGCGCGCCACGCTTCGCGAGGAAGTCCAAGGCCGGCCGATTATCGGGCGTAGCGGGAGCTAATACGGTGACGACCAGTTGACCGGCCTTGTCGGCCAGCATGCGGACAAAGGCATCCTCGTCGTCGAGACGCCACGCCGTGATGGTGATGCTAGTGTGAGCCTGACGAAGTAGTTGTTGCGCATTAGCCGCAATGGTCTTCGTCGGCTTGGTCAACAAGAGGCGACGCAAGGTCGGCGGGGCGGCAACAGGCGACTTGGCGGCGGGACTTGTCGTCTCGGGCAACACATCAAAGGCCGGACGGGCTTGCATAACCCAACGCGCAAACTCCTTTAATTCGGCTGCTTCATCCGGCAACAACTCGAGCATCAACTCATGGCTGTTAGTCGATCCTTCGGGCAATGGCTGCAAGGCGCGCTTGGAAAGATCTCCCGAGAAGAGCATACCGCGGGGCACCTCACCTTGAGTGAGACCAGCCAGCCAATATTTGGCGTGATGGCCTTGGACCAATCTGACCATGGCTTCGTCGGTCGCCAAACGGGTCTCTAATGCGCGGCGATCCAAGAACTCAGCCACCCCCTCCGGAGAGGCAGCGCAAAATCGTTGGCTATGATGATCGGTGTCCGAAGTCACGACGTAGAGCCGTTCCGCATTAAGCGAACGAAGGCTTTCGATTTGGCTGACCGCAAAGCCACCAACCATGGCCGCCTTTACTTTCGCCGCACCAAAAGCCACCAGGCGTGCCCGGTGCTCCTGCATGCGGCGACGCGCAATCGTTTGAAGAGTAAGAAGTGAATCCATATCAGGAAAAATCTAGGCCGTACCCAATGCGGGAAGCTTCGGCGCGACTGGGTGAACGCAGGCTGAAATCAGAGAGCAAGGCTGAGACCTCGGCCGCCGAAGCGTGGTGATCTTTGATGCCTGCAGCCTTAACGTAGGCATCAACCTCCTGCATGACCTGCGTGATCGTCATCACCGCGGAGCCCAGCCGCTGGTTAGCGACGGAAACAAACCAGCCCATCGCCTGCTCGGCTGAGGAAGCGACCAAAGAAAGGGGCCCCACTTCGAGGTGGAAGCCAAGGCAATCATGTCGTGAAGGCTTCATGGCCAGATTAGCCAGATCAAGCGAATCAGGGTCAATGTCGCCAGCAGGTAAGCGGACACGCCCATCCGGCGCCGGAACTCCAAGCCCAAGCATAGGCTGGAGCTGGGCTAAGGTCCTCCCCTGGACTTTTAGACCTCGAGCCTCATTATTGAACTCAGAAACGAACGACAGGCCGTCAGCCTGTTTCATTGTTTCGATGGTCCACCAGCCGTCACCGGAGGATGACATTCGGACCTCAAACAAAGCCGTCCGGACGCACCAGCGAAACCCGTTCGATTCGTCTACCTTTGGGGTGAGGAGCGTCTTCTTGGAAAGATTATCGCGGTACAGGTCGACGGAGACCTTGGCCTCGATGGCTGCAATCAGCCGGCGCAAAGCATCCCACTCTGGCTGGTTAGGGATGTTTTCAAGCGGGTACCAATTAGGCAATTCCTCACGCCCATCAATCTGGCGGATCACATGACCTTGCTGACCGCACAGCAGGGAGCGATCCCCGCCGCCGACGACCAACAAAGTCCACAAGCCAGAATCTTCCAACACCCAGGCCTTGCCTTCCGCGAGTGAATCTACGCCGTATTTTGCCAGTCGATGGGTGCCATTCTGATCTACAGCCAAGGAACCATCCGTGACCGCCTGGGCCAAAATCGACTCTGCCGTCTGGCGGCGAAGCCGGCTAAAGAAGATGTCGTCCAAATCGTCGGCGCTGACGCCAGTCTGACCATAATCTGCGCAGAGTTGCAGGAGCGCGAGAACGTGACTGGCCTCGCGATACAGCGAGAGATCCGCCGAGACGGCTAGCATGGGTAGCTGGATGTGACCATGGGCGCGCAACATGGGCTCTGGCTTAGGTGTATTACTCATCGTCGTCACGAAGGGCTTGGTTCACTAGTTTAACCGCCTGAGAGATTTCTGTGCCCTTGGCAGTGACTTGAATAAGATGCTGGTAGTCGCCGAGACGGTCGAGCAGGCTGGCGTCTTCAGGATTGAGGGTGCCTTCATGGGTCTTGGGCGGCAAACTCCCCAAAATGACCAACCGAGAACGGGCACGGGTCAACGCGACGTTCATACGGTTGAGCGAGCGCATAAACTCAGTCTGACGATCTTCATAAACCAATGAGAGCAGAACCAGGTCAGCCTCGTGGCCCTGACAAGAATCTACCGTGTTCGCTTCGACGCGGAGATTGGAGAAGAGGTCGCCATGTTTCTCGAGCAGGAAGTCCACCAGCCGTTCCATCAAAGCGTTCTGGTTGCGATAGGTTGAAATAAGATAAGCGCTCCACTTGCCATCCGGCTCTTCGGAACGCCGTCCCTTGGTCCATCGGGCGAAGCGTAGAAGCTCCCAAGCGGCGAGGACGAGTTGCGGCAAAGACTCAAGCTTGCCGTCAGCACGGCCAATATCGGCCATAAGATAGGTAAGAGAAGGGTCCAAGACCAAGCTACTCAGCCTCTCGCCGTCAGGGGCATGCAACTTATCACGCTTAACCGTTGAGGCCGTGATTAACTGACGTCCGCCATAGACGGCATCTTTGCAGAAATCAGCAATGCGGTGGTCCATCCGGTGCTGAAACCGTAAAGAAACAAGTCGGGCATCGAGCGCCGCTCCGAGTGGTGGAATGAATTCGCTAAGCGACCGCTCCAGCCCGGGCTGGCCTGCCATTAAGGATTCCAGCACCGAAGGGAGGCAGATATTTGTCACCTGATCGAAGAGGGGCGCAAGAGGGGTGGTTCCCTTACCGCCGGTGCCCGGGGTGGAGAACGGGGCTAACTCTGCCCGCGAAACGGCCAGCTTGCGGACGGCTTCCAGATGGTAACGGCCTCCTCCCATGCGAGCACCTCGCTCCTCAAGGCCAGCATTGATCGCGGCACGCAGCTTCCGCTTAACTTCCGCCGTGGCCGCTGTGGTCGGCCTGGCCGACGACTCCGTCGGCTTGCTTGGTGCAGTCATGGCCGCAAGCAAGGTTGCCGTCAGTTCCGCCTCCTCACAGAAAGGCGCCAGCTGATAGGGATCACCAACGATAATCCAGTGCCTTGCACAAAGCGCAGGCACTAGGAATTCGTCCAAGGTGGTCTTACTGGCTTCATCAAGGATGACATAATCGAACTCGGGGTAGGCCTTGGAGGAAAGAGCGTTTTTGATGCCAGGATATTGCAGGACGCCCAGGGTCGTCCCACAGACCAAATTCGCCCCGTCCAGAATCTGGCGAAGCAACGGATGCGAGAGAAATTCCGCCCGCTCTTCAGCGGAGCTCTGATCAACCAGGCGCATGAACCCACCCATCGATTCGGCCAGGATTTTAGCCGCCGGCGCCCCGCGGCCACCATCGGTGATCACCTTATCGAGGTGTTTAGCGATGCGCAGTCCCTCCGTTTTGACGAAGTTCTTGAGTAGCAGTTTCTCCACTTGTGGAGCAACCTTCTCACCCCGCCCAACACGCACGGGGATAACCGCATCCCCGCCACGGTTAAGTTTGCCGCCCTCCTCAGAGCAAAACTTCTCTAGTACATTATCGACAGCCACATGGGTTGAGCCGACTAGGAGGACCTTTTGCCGACGACTCACGCATTGCCGGATAAACTCGCAAATCGCCGTCGTTTTCCCCGAACCGGCCGGCCCCCAGACAAAAGTAAAGTCCGGCGTGGCCAAGGCGCGTTCAACGAATTGACGCTGCTCCAAGGTGCCGTCGCGTTTCGTATCGGTGAGATAACGCCAGGCATCCTCACCCAAGGGCGTCGGCGTGAATGACGGCCATGGATAATTATTTTCAAAAATCGCCTTCAGCGGCTCATGGTGACGAGCGTGATCTGAATGGAGCATTTCGACGAACTCCCGCTTCTTCTCGAGAACGTAGGTGCTTTGCGGAAACCATAGCGCCTTCCGTAGCTGGCCCTTAATCTGATCTTGCCCCTCCTCGGTCAGTCCAATCATCCGGCCCCCTCGACCGCGCTTATTGGCGAGATTTATACGATGAAAAGCTCCGCGGTTGTTCTTCCAAGATGCGTCCATTATACCTTCGGTAACCTGCGGCTCACTATCTTCATTGGTCGCATGCGAGCTACGAGAGTCATCAAAGATTCGCCGGTCAGAAAAAGCGTAGGCGAATTCTGCCGAAATCGAGGGGGCAGCCTCCGCCTTACGGCCGTTAGATTCAAGCTGCTCCGTCATGTCTGCTGCCATGCGCGGGAAGTAGTCCTTATCAATCTCGATGCGACGGCGCTTCTCGTCATACCTCCATCGCCCAAGCGGAACGATGTAGGCACGTCGCGACCTTATGGAATGAACCGCCCGGTTGAGATAATCCTTCATCTCGCCGAGCTTGGCGTCAGCCCTTGCAAATGAAGGCCTGTCGCCCTCCGTCTGACCGCGCAGAAATGCGCCTAAGGTGATGCGGCTTCCCATGACTTCTTATATTTTTAGGTGAGGAGAAATCAAGCGCCGCGGCCGTGGCGGCCGAAGCGGGCGAGGATGAGCTTCCGGGCCTCGGGGTCCCAATCGAAGTAGATGGACATGCAGGAGCGCGGGTTGAGGCCGTGCCCGAGGGTTACGTGCAGAGGGAAGAGCCGATACACCCCCTTATAGGTGGCGCTGTAGTCGGAGCCGTAACGGATCTTGGCGTTCTCGCCGATATCGCCGCCGAAGTGACTGAGGCCGGCCTGCTTACCCAAGAACTCGTCCGGCTTGAGGTCGTTGGTCGAGTCGGCCTTGAGTTTCGCAAACGCGACCAGGCCTGTAAGATAACGATCCAGGGTACCTTCGTGCTCGAAGACACACTCGGGGGCTTCGGCCAACGCCTCAGGCAGCACGATGATATGTTCGGCGAACTCAGGCTTCGCCATGTGCTCGGCCAGCACTTCGTTGGCCGGGCGATGGGGCTTTCCCGGCTTCGAAGACGCTGAGAGCTTCTCATGCAATGGCAGGATGACCTTCTGGCCGACGAGTTGTTTGCACAGCTTCATGGCTTCGCTGGATCGTCCGGAAGCCGCCCGCACCGTGAGATGCTGTTCCGAGGCGAGGTGGAAGTTGATCGTCGAGAGATCGGCGAGGAAGGTGATGACGGCAGCGGAAGCCTCCAGGGTCGTGCCGACCATCTGGAAAGAACCTTTGGCTGTGTGCTTGATAATCTCCAGGAGCCTGCGGCCCGGGAGTTCGTAGCGGTAGTTGAGACTGAGCGCGTGGGGTTGCATGTGCGATTGAGGAACTCCACTCTTCGTCCTTAGTTTCAGCCTACAAGAGAAACTCCACCGGCGGCTATTCGCGCCAGAGGCTCGGCATGTCGCACGGAATGACCTGCTAAGATGGAAGCCTTATAAATATAGCCCAAACCTCTGTCGCACGAATTGGCGGCAGGTGCTAAGCTTGGTAATTTGGCTCTTTAATTGTAATAATGCCTACCCCTTCACCGTCCCCATGCATTAGGGATTTACCCGTAATACTAGCACCTTAATACCTACGGATAGATGTCCACAAATCTCCCAGATTTCCATTACCTGTCCGTTCTGCGCGGGCTGGAGCTGGAAGCCAGCCGGCTCAAGGGTGGCGCGAGCGATACGACGGAACGCCAGCCCGTAAACCGCCTAGTGCAGATCTTCGGCGTCGCCAAACGGAAGCTGGCGAAGGTACGCGTTTCGCAAGGCGAGAAAATCTCGCTGAACCTGAAGTTCTCCCGCGAAAACCAACGTGAGACCGAAGAAGCCATCATCAATAATTTGCGTCGCCTGACGGAAGAGCCTGAAGCCATCGGCGAATGGCCCCCGGTCATTCCGGTCAGCCGTATGGTCGAGCGCTTCACCGCGATGGCCATCGGCCTCCATTCCGAAAACCCGCGCGCGCCTTTCGCCGACAACGCGAAGGTGGCCTTCAAGGCGGCAGTGATCCCGGCCCTTGCCTGGAGCCTGATGATTCGCCTCTACGAACTGCCCGAAGAGCTCCGCGCGACCACCCAAACCAAACTGGTTGATCGCCTGCTCGACACTCAGGTCCCGAGCTCGACCGAGGTCAGCCTCGG